>JANQFW010000137.1 GCA_028277625.1 Candidatus Gastranaerophilales bacterium
CAAAAGTATATAAAGGTAAACAAATACTATAATCAATCTATTTGATTACTATTATAACTATAAAAAATTTGAATGCTAGTCTTGATTTTAAAAATTTTTTTCATTTTTAAAGTTTAATTTTATAATAGTCAATAATAGTAAGAAATTTTGTTTATAGAGAAAAATCTTGAGTAAAAATTTCATCTAAACGCTATAAAAAAATGTACACCATTAGTTGTAGTTTTTTAACATAACTTTATTTATTTAATTTTTGTAATTTTTCTAAAAATATTTTACAAGTTTCATCCCAAGTATGATTATTAGCTGTTTCTGCACCTTTTTGAATTATTGGAGATAGAGCTTCTTTATTTTTAATAACAAAACTCATTTTTTCCGCAAGATTATCAGAAGGCGTATTTTCCATATTAAAAATAAAAGAGTCTGCCCCGTCGGTTAAAACCTCTGCGGCACCACAGTAAGAGCTGACTATAGATACCTTTCCTTTTGCCATAGCCTCTAGTGCAACCAAACCAAATGTCTCCTCTATAGACGGCATTACCAGGCAATCTATACTGTTATAAAAATCATCCATATTTTTTTGAAAAGATAAGAACTCTATATTGTCTTCGATACCGTATTTTTTTACCAGAAATTTTGCCCATAAATTTTTTTTAAATTTAGGGTATATTACTTTTGCTTTAAATTTATATCCTTTTTTCTTTAATAGAGCAAGGGCTTTTATAAACACATAGCCGCCTTTTCTTTTAAAACCTGGTGCTGACAATCCAAAAGTGATCTCCCGGCTTATTATATCAAAATTATCAGGGGGTGCTTGCTTATCAATACCTGGATAAACTACTTCTATGTTATCGCTATCAATGCCAAAATTATTTTTTATGTCATTCTTTAAAATATTAGAAAGGACAAAAATCTTTCTGTAGCCTTGGTTCATCCATTTTTTTTCGTATTTTATACGTTCTTTTTTTACTTTTCTGAAATTATATAAAAATGATTCGAAAATATTTTTTAATTTATTAAGCCTATGCACTACAGAGTGACCCTGTACAAAGATTATATCCAGCGGAGGCGTTATGTTTTCTGAGATAACATAATCGTAGTTTTCTTTTTTGATTAATTCATTTGCTTTGTCATAAAAGTTTTCTACAATATCGGGTTTTAAATGATTATATGGGGAATCTACTTGTATTATTTTATTTATGCCCGGTGAGGATTCAACATCTGATTTGCTGCAATATATATCTATTGTGTAGTTTTCTTGTATTAATTTGTTTATAAGCTTATAGAATATTTTTTCTCCACCGCCGTGGAAGTTACCATCTTGAAATAATCTTATTATAAAGGCTATTTTATTCATTTTTATCTCTTTCTATAACTTTTATTTTTTTGATTATTATAACTAACTCAAAAATAGTTTTCAGGTTATTCAATCATGTTAAACTTAATAAAATAATCTATTAAAAAATAAATATTTAAAATTATATGGGATTATAAAGGGCGGCGGGCGGGCATAAAGATAAAAGAGAGACTATTATGCAAACCATAGCAATATTAAACTTGGGCTATATCGGTGATATTATTAACACAAGCCCTGTTTGCTCAGCGCTAAAAGAAAAATATCCCGATAGTAGACTTATTTTTATAACAATTCCTGCCGGTAAACAGACAGCTAAATGTATGCCTGGCGTTGAGGAAGTATATATATATGATAAAAAAGGCGAAGACAATGGTTTTTGGGGCTTGGTTAAAAAAGCCCTATATATAAAGAAGCTAGAAAAAATTGATATGACTATTATTCTTAATGAGTCAATCAGGGCTGCATTTTTTGCAAAAATTACAGGGTCTAAAGTTAATGTTGGACGTAATACTGAAATGAGAGGGTTTCTTTTAAGTCATACTCTTCCTCATTTGCAAGAGGAAAAAGACATGCAGGTACACGTTAGTGAACATTATATGAGAATATTAAAGCCTATTAATCTTTATAAAGAAAATTATCAGCTGGACTTTTGCTATAGCAAAGATGATAACCATTATATAAGACAACTATTAGAACAAAATGGTTACTCTAAAGGTGAATTTGTTGGGTTTTGTCCCTGTGCCAGGCATGATGACAAAGATTGGACGCCTGAGGAGTCTGTTAAGTTTATTAATTATATAAATCAAAATACTAATAAAAAAGTCATTATAGTAGGGGATAAAAAAACAAGCCTATTCGTAGACAATATAAGGGGATTGGGCTGTAATGACTTTTTGGATTTATCGGCTCAAACCTCAATACCTCAGCTAGGTGCGCTGATTGATATGTTTAAACTTTTTGTTAGCGCTGATACTGGACCTATGCATTTGGCTTATGCATTGAAGGTGCCTACTGTTGCATTTTATTATCATGATGTGACTGTAAAATGGGGCCCACTTGATATTGAACGAAATCGTACTATTGTTAGCGCAGATAAGAGCTTAATTAAAGCTAAAACAATAATTAAAAACGTTGAGGAGTTATTATAAGAGGTTTTTATGGCGAACATACTTAAAATATTATTAGTATTTTTATGTTTAACCTTTATGTTTAGTCAGGCTTTGGCCAATCATGACTTTTACACAGAGAAACTCAACGAAGGCAAGGCGTATCTTTCTGATGGGTACCCTTCTCTTGCTATTGAAGCACTGAATAGTTTAGCCAAAGAGTACCCGGATAAAGAAGAAATTTACTGCTATATTGGATTGGCTTATGCTCAGGGTGAGCTATATGACAAGGCTTTGTATTATTATGATAAGTCTTTAGACATTAACCCTAAATTTTGGCCTGCGCACTTGAATATTGCTAAGCACTATAGGGCTTTTAAGCATTATGACAAGGCGATTTATCATTATAGAAAAATTTTGGAGTATTATCCTAACGAGCCTTATTTGCAAAAAGTTGTAAGTAAACAAATTGAAGAAACTAAGTCTGAGTATAATCCTGAGGCTGTGGAAGAAGAGGTTAGCAAATATAATCCTGTTGAGGAAAAGCAAGCTGTTCAGCCAAGGAGAGATTTTGTGGCAAGCATCACAGAGTGGGGCGGCAATGTGCATATTGAGCTTGATAATAAAACTTGGGAGCGAACTTATGAGGGTGAAAGCGATTATGGAAAATTCATAAGCTATGGATTAGCTGGAGAGGATATAATGAAGCTACAGGGGTGGACTGAGTCTTTTACTGTAAACTATATGCCTCAAATGGCTGATACTGCTGGAATTGATTATTACTATCAAACTTATAAGCTTATAATAAAAAAATTAAAGGGTGGCGTTGATAATATTGACAATATTGAAAACAGCGCTAAAGAAAAGATTTTTGAGTGGTCTAAGGATGATCATGTGGGTTTATGCAGGTTAGTAGAAGTGGGAAGTGATATTTATGTGGCTAGCTATGAAAATAAGAAGTATCCCAAGGAGTATGACAGGGTAAAGTGGTTAGGGAAACTTAAGCACGTTAAGTTTAGGTAGTTTTTTTTGTTTTTAAAGAGAAAATATCGCTTTCTACAATAATAAGGTATAAATATAAATAAAATTGAGTATAAAAGTCCTCCCTGAAGTCATCTTACCAAAGGGAGGATTTTTTAATGCTTTACTTCTTATATAAGAATTTTTATTTATATATTTTTAATTTTTCTTCTGTTTTTACAGTTTCAACAATAGATTTAACTGTTGCAATCATTTCGATTGTAGTGTTCAACTTGTTAATGCAAGAACCAACACCAATACCATTTGCGCCAGCTGCAAAAGCTAAAGGAGCTGTTGTTACAGAGATACCACTTGCTGTCATAACAGGAATATCAACATTTTTTACTAATTCAATAGTATTTGCTATAGAAACTTGAGCTGTTTCTAGTAAGCCTCTTGCACCAGCACTTTGTGCGTTAGAAATAGCTGCGCCTTCTGTTTGGATTAGATCAACGCCTAAGTTCTCTAAGTCTTGAGCTAATTGAATTTGCTCGCTTATCTCAATATGGCCTGGTACTGTTACACTTAAGAAAACATCATTGCCAACTAGCGCGATTGTTTGCTCGGTTATGTTAAGAACTTCCTTTGCAGAGATTCTTAAGCCTTCATGGTAGAACTTATCGAAATTACCAATTTCAAGTGCATCTGCGCCGCAGTCAGCTGCCATTTTTAATTCTTGTGGGTCAACTGAAGAAACAAATATAGGTAAGTCTGTTAAACTTTGAGCTAATTCAATTATATCTTGTCTTGCAGCGATATCTACAGCACTTGCACTTCCTTTATCTGCTGCTATTACAACATCTTTTACTTTATTTAAATCAAAATTGTTAATACCTGCAATAACTTTAACAAAGTTTTTTGCTGCTAAAGCTTCTCTTAGTTTATTTACTTTGCTCATAGTGTTTTATATCCTCATTCTTTGACTTTTCTACTATATGAATTATATGACAAAGATTATATCATTAAAAGTTTAGAGAAATTTTTATTCAATTATTTTAGTAAAAGCATGCCACTTGAGTTGGAAAAACTTCATCATAAAAAAACAAATACCTTGCTATAACACAACTGTGCTAACACTTTAAAAATTTTAAAATTATGTTAAAATAAGAAAACAAGGACAGGAGTGCGCTAACACTCTTTTTAGATTCCTTGGATTTAAATTAAAGTTTTAAAAGGCTTAATACATAGAGTATTAGGTCTTTTTCGTTTGATAAAATCAGAAGAATCAAAAATAGTATTAATAGTTCTGTTATTAGCATTTATAAAAAAATTTTCTTTTGTTTTATGTTTTAATATTTATACTGCTAAATAAAAAATATTATAAATTTTATAAAAAACACAAACAGGGCTACACTATGGAATTAAAAGAAGCAATTAAACTAATATGGCAAAATAGAAAATACGATACAAGCTCCGAAGCAGAGGCGTTAAGTCATTTAAATGAAGAAGTAGCTGAAAGCTTAAAAGCTTTATCTCGTGGAGACAGGCAAAAAGCTCAGCTGGAATTGGAAGATGCACTATCTTGTTTGTTTATAGCCTTTAAAGTTCTTAAAATTGATCCTGATGAGGCAATAAAAAGACAGATTGACAGAATGAAAAATCAGCCGGGACGAACCATGCATATATTTTCTAATAAAGTGGAAATACGCGTAGGTGAAGAAGTCCGTGGAGGTTGGGCGATCTGGAGCGCGGATGATTTGAAAGATGCAAAAAAAATGGCTGAAGAATTTATGTGCAAAATCATCTGGGAAGAAGAAAACGAGTTTAATAACAGTAAAGAAGAAGAAATAGCTAATGTCGGAAAAAATTAGAATAAATAAATATATAGCCAGCACCGGCGATATGTCGCGAAGAAAAGCCGATGAACTGATAAAGCAAGGTAGGGTCAAAATAAACGGCAATAAAATTCTTGAGCCTGGTGTTGTGGTTGGCAAAAAAGATATTGTGGAACTAGATGGCAAAAAGTTAAAACTAAGAGAAAAAAAATACATAGTATTTAACAAGCCAGCCGGCTATATCACAACAAAAGATGATCCTAATGAAAGAAAAACAATATATGACTTGCTTCCACAGGAAGTTCATCATTTAAAACCTGCTGGGCGACTAGATAAAGATTCCAGTGGACTTTTAATTTTAACAAATGATGGCGATTTGATTTTAGACCTGACACACCCTAAAGCTCACATTCCAAAATCATATAGGGTAACAGTAGAAGGTAAAATAACTCAAGATGATCTTTATCAACTTGCTAAAGGTATCGAGATAGAAAAAGGCAAAACAGCCTACGCAGAAGCTATATTTTTAGAATATGTTAATAAAGCAACATCATTACAAGTAACTTTGCACCAGGGGTACAACAGACAAATTCGCAAAATGATGGAAAGCATAGGGCATCCTGTTATATCATTAAAACGAACAACTCATGGCTGCATACCTTTGGGCAAGTTAAAAAAAGGACACTTTAAATATTTAAAGAATAAAGAAGTCCAAATTCTTTTTAATTACATAAAAAAAATTAAGAAGAAAGCAGATAAAAAAATCAAAAAGGCTATCTCTGAAAATTGAGATAACCTTCTTATACCAAACATTCCAGCTATTCTACTGCTTTAATAAGCTTTGCTCTCAAAAGTAAGAGCTGCTAAATCTTGTGCATCTTTTTTGGGGAGTCCCCATTCATTTATCGCAGCTTCTTCGCACTTTAATAAGTACGCCATACAACCATTCACACTGGCAGCTATTCTTTGTGCTTGCTCAGGATTAACGTATTTAGACACATGAATTGTCCCTGTAAATTCTGAGCCTTTACTTGACTTAGCTGCTTTTGTTTTTTCTATATTTATTCCTGTTCCACCCTGAAACATAAGATCCATTATTTTATCCGGATTAACCGGTGTATGTTGAACTTTCTTGTCTTCTGCTACTTGTTTTTCTGCTTGTTGCTTTTCTTTGCTTGCCTCCTCTTGCTTTTGTTGATTTGAGTTTATTTTTTTTCCTCTAAAATGGGGATTGATATTGTTGAGATCTGTCATTGGCAAACACTCCTTTTATATAATATAACCTAATTTTCCTTCTTTTAATCCTTTTTTAAGCTTAAGCATAACCATTTTAGATTACACATATTTCTTTTGGCTTTTTATACTTTGCTTTTGCTTATATCAAATTTATCGGTTTATGATGTTAAAAACTTTAGCGAAAAACAAAACATGTCAATAACAAAGTTACAAAGCGTTACATTGTTTTCAGGCAAAATCTTTTCGTACGTGGCTATAAACTGATTCTTGGATGATTATAATAATTTTTTTTTGATTTTCAACTTTGATTTCTTTGCCTTTATTTTAGTGATAAAATTTTAGGTGATGGTCATCACCTTTCTTACTTATGTCATCGCTGTAAACTTTTGATACTGATTAAATTTTTTTAGATGCGATGCATCTGAACTTGATAGGCCACCACCAAATTGTTTGGTAAGTAAGTTATAAAACAACAAATTTGAAAAAATTGGAGGTCAAGTTGACTGAAAAAGTTACTCAAAGTGCAATAGAATCACTAAGAAATACACGTATTCTGAAATTAAATGATCTTGTAGATAAAGGAATCAATCCTTACCCGTATACTTTTGACAGAACAGCATCTAATGGCGAATTGCAAGATAAATACGCTGAGTTGCAAAAAGGTGAAGAAACTGAAGATGTTTATAATGTAGCCGGAAGAATTATGGCAATCAGAAATAACGGTATGTTCATGGATATTATGGATAGCACCGGTAAAATTCAATTATTTTCACATAAAGATACTGTGCCTGAAGAGAAAATAGCTCTTTTAAAACACCTTGATATTGGAGATATGATAGGAGCGACCGGAGCAGTTAGAAGAACACCACGCGGCGAGCTTAGTGTAAGAGTGAAAGACTTAAAAATCTTGTGTAAGTCATTATTGCCGCTTCCTGAAAAATGGCATGGACTTACTGATATTGAAACAAGATCCAGACAGCGTTATCTAGACCTCATTATGAATGAAGATTCTAAAAATATATTTAGAAAAAGAAGCTTTATTATCCAAGAAATAAGAAGCTACCTAAAAGAACACGGCTTTCTGGAAGTTGATACACCATTGCTACAAACAATGGCAGGCGGAGCATCTGCAAAACCATTTGTTACCCACCATAATACTTTAGATATTCCAATGTATTTAAGAATAGCTCCTGAGTTATACTTAAAAAGATTAATGGTTGGTGGGTTAAACGAAAAAATATTTGAACTAAATAAATGTTTCCGCAACGAAGGTATTTCTCCGAAGCATAACCCTGAATTTACTATGCTGGAGCTTTATCAAGCTTATGTTGATTATAATGAAATGATGGTGCTTACTGAAAATCTTATAAGCACAATAGCTCAAAAAGTTCTTGGCACTATGATAATTGATTTTCAAGGCAAACAAATAGATTTATCACCACCTTGGCAAAGATCTACAATGGTTGGCGCTATAAAAAAATATACAGGTGTTGACTTTAGACAATTATTACTACCTCAAGAAGCTATTGAGGCAGCTAAAAACATGGGTGTTGAAGCTGATGAGGACGATAACTGGGGGCAGATCATTGATAAGGTATTTGAAGAAAAAGTTGAGCCTCACTTGATTCAGCCAATTCATATTATTGACTATCCAAGAGAGATTTCACCTCTTGCAAAAGCTCATAGAGATGACTCTAGGCTTGTTGAAAGATTTGAAACAAGAATTAATGGATGGGAAGTTGCTAATGCATTCTCTGAGTTAAACGATCCTATTGATCAAAGAAGTCGTTTTGAGATGCAAGCGCAGGCAAAAGCTGAAGGCGATGAAGAAGCTTGCGATGTGGATGAAGATTACCTTACTGCATTAGAGTATGGCCTTCCTCCAACTGGCGGACTTGGAATTGGTATAGACAGGCTTATAATGCTTCTTACAAATTCCGCGAACATTAGAGACGTAATTGCATTTCCTACAATGAGACCAAAATCCTAGAATTTTAACATTAATTTTAATTAGTAAATAGTATATATATTAAAGCCAATAGAGATAAAAAAATTAAGTCCTATTGGCTTTATAGTTTTATTTTATATATAATTAAAGTGTGAGGCGACTTTATTCTGATTCTAAAATTTTTTGATAAATAATAAAAATATATTAGAGTTGGCTCTGTTAACATAGATAAAGGAAAAAACTTTGTTTGAACGATTTACCGAAAAAGCAATAAAAGTTGTAACAATAGCTCAAAAAGAAGCTATGAACGCCAAGCATTCCAAATTATATCCTGAACATATTTTGTTAGGTATACTAAAAGAAGGTTCAAGTGTTGCTTACAAGTTCTTAAAATCATCCAATCTAAATACAGTCCAACTTTCAGAAAAAATTCACTCAATTCAAGTTTATAAGTCAAACACTGTGCAAAGTAATGATCTATTGCCCTTTAGTACGGATGTTCAAAAGATTTTTAACCAGTCCTGGCTGGAAGCTAAAACAGCGGGTTCTAATATTGTTACACCTGAGCACTTATTTGTATCGCTTTTAGCAGAAGAAAATAATCAAACAAATCTTATACTTAAAGATTTTGATGTAGATATAGAAAAAATAAAAAGCAGTGTTAATAAATTAATAAAAAAGACTGATAAAGCTGTTGAGCATCCAGAAAATAATCAAAACGGGTCAATTTTAGAAAAAAGTTATTCTAGTTCTACTATATTTGAAGAAAAAGATATTTTAGGGCTTATGACTCAGGCACAAAATATTTTAGAGAAAACTAATTATGAGATTTTGGGCACTGAGCAAATTTTCTTGGCAATGCTAGAATCTCAAGACTCTGAATTGGCTAATATTCTTGCAGAAGAAGGTATAAATACAGATATATTTACAGAGCAACTTAGTAAGTACTCATCCAGAGAGGTTGAGTATGAAGAAAGTAAGACAATGTTTACGCCAAAAGCTTATCAGTCAATAAATTCTGCATATGAACTGGCTAAAGAGTTTGGATTTGCATCTATCAAGCCTGAGCATTTACTTCTGGGAATTTTAAAAGAAAAAAATAGCATTGCTTATAAAGCTTTAAAAGATCTAAATATCAATATAGAAGGTATTCAAAGTAAAATACTAAGTCCTATACAAAAACAAAGACCTATTATCAATACTATTCTAAAGCTTGCAAAAGAAGAAGCTCACCGTTTAGGTCAAAAAGTGATTGGTACAGAAGAAATTCTTCTGGGTATTATTGGCGAAGGAACAAACCTGGCATGTGATGTGCTTAAAGACCTTGGGGTAACTCTAAAAGAGGCAAGAATTGAAGTTGAAAAGCTTATTGGATACAGCAATTCCTATTATGATCAAGATATAAACTTTACCCCGCGAGCTAAAAAAATTCTTGAGATAGCTTGGACAAAGGCTAAAAAATATAATCAAATAAAAATTGAACCTGAGCATTTGTTACTGGCAATAATAACAGAAAATGAGTGCATGGCAATGAAAACCCTGGAAAACCTGGGCGTTGATGCTTTGGAAATAAAGCAAGGCATAGTAAAGGCCATTCAATCAAAAGAAGCTTTAATGGAAACTGATTAAGAAACAAGCTTATTAATTGCCTCTGTAATAGCTTTATTTTTGCTGATACCATGCTCTTTTGCATAAGATTTAAGCTTGTCAGCTTCAGTCTTTTCAATTTCATAGGTTTCTTTAACTTTATTTTTATATTGTTTTTTTCTGCCAGCATTTGGACGAGCACCACCCCTTCCATAAGTTTTTTTATAATATTCTATGCCTGAAGACTTCTCGAATTCTTTCCTGGTTATTATAGTTTCATTTTCTTTAACTTTTGATTTTAGTTTTCTACATACATAATCCTCGTCATCTTTGACATAAACAAATTTATCGCCAGCCTCAAGAGCTTTTTTAATTTCCCCCTGTTCTGCCTTAGTTTCTTTATCAATTTCTGCTCTCATTTCTGGATCTTTCTCAAGAATTTCTTCAAGGCTTATTGTTTTTATCTCTTTTTTCATAGCGAACTCCTTATCTTTATAATATTTTTTTTGTAATTGGTTTTGTGTTAACTGAATCAATACTTACATTTTGAATATTTTTAAAAGATCTAGTTATTTTGTTTTGAGAAACTTTATCTAATTTACTTAAATCTTCTTTCGCATCTTCAGTTAGTAAAACACTGTATTTCATTTATTCTTATATTCCTTTAGTATTTCACCTGTTATATTCATAATAGCAAACTTATTGAAAAAACGCAAGTGTTTTTCAATAAAAAAAATAAATAAAAAATGTATAAAACTATCTAGGGCGACACCTGGGATATAATCACAAAAAAATATTATGGCTCTGAAAAGCACATTGACATACTAATTCAAGCCAACACAAAGTATATAGACACTGTTATATTTTCTGCAAGTATTGATTCATTCATATAAACTCTTTTAAAAGATCATCAAGGTGTTCTTTTAATTTATCTGCTGTTAAATCCTCTAACTCTAATGTAGAGCGCTTATTTGATTTATTTTTATCTTTTATTATAAATGTATCTAAAATAACCTTGGAAAAACCAGGGTCTACAACTTTTAAAATAGTTTCATTTACGCTATATTGATCTTTTATAGAGAAAAAGCACTTTGTGGTTGTAGTGAATTCATCCACTACAACATTTTGCGCTGATAACCGTTTTTGTAAGGTATACTTTGTGTCTTTAAATATTGGAGATATAACCCGGGTTATTTTATCGGCAAATTCTTCTTTAAAAAGGTCATAGTCTTTAGATTCATTTTTATAAATATTTAGTGGCGCATCAATAGTTTTATCGAGGTTGTCAATTAATATAACTTTATTATCTCCCCTTGATAAAGCTTCATTTAATGCATTATCAGCACTTGCCATTAACTCATTTGCTGCCATTTGACTAGAGTATTCACAAATACCTGTGTTGATAATCAAGTTCTGATCAAGTTTTTTTCTTATTCTGTTAGAAACCGTATAAGCCCCTTTTAAATTAGTTTTAGGTAAAATTACAAAATATTTGCCCTGATCTGATAAACCTAAAATATCACTATACCTAATAGAATTTTTAATAGTTTTAGCCAAGATAATATCATTTGAGTAGCTTTTACTCCTTAAATTTAAGCTTATCGCCATCAAAACAAGAGGGTAGTTATATTTATCTGCGGCAGCTATTTCATTTTCTATTACTTTGTCTGTTATCTGCAAATTATAAGCTTTAGTTGTTTGATCAATCAAGTTTAATTTTTCCAGCAATGCATTTTTCTTCTCCAGTTCTCTGTTCAGATCGCTTTTTTGCAAGCACCAGAGGGTTCTCATTAAAAATTCTGTATCGTTAATAGGTCTGACCAGATAATCATTAATGCCACTATCAAAACAAGACAGTATAAAGTCTTCATCATATTGATCAAAAATACAAACAATAGGAATATTTTTTAATAAATCGTCATTTTTTAATTTTTCACAAATACTTAAAGTAATCTCTCTTGCACTATGTGTAAAAATCACTATGGTATCGGGTTTGTATTGATTGCAAAAGGAAAGTGCATTAGTAAAGTTAGTATTTATTATTGAATCAACATCCCTAAGTAAGACCAATTTGGAGCGCAGCTCTGTAATATCACTATGTTCCTCACTAATTATTAATAAACTTTTTGTAATAGGCATAGATAGCTCCCAACTCAAATTCCAAAAAACAGCCGTAAAGAATAGACAAATTTTTTCATATATTATAGTACAATTATTTTTGTTTTAATTCAAGGAAAGTGCAGATGAAAAAACTTTTGGGAATTTTTTTAATAATATTTCTTTTAATATTAGGCATAAACTTAAATAGGCCCCAAATAGACAATAAAGCAACAATTAAGTTCTCCAGTTGGGGTTCAGAAAGCGAATTAAAGATTCTACAGCCATTAATTAAAGATTTTGAACAAGAAAATCCTGACATAAAAGTAGAATTCCTACATATACCTAATAATTATTTTCAAAAATTACACTTACTGGTGGCTTCTAATTTAGCTCCAGATGTTGTGTTTTTGAATAATATAAATGGTCAAATGTATGCGGCAAATGATATTTTTTTAGATTTAAAAAGATTTTTAAATAATGATACTTTAATATCTCATACTGATTTTTTTGATAACGCACTAAAGGCTTTTACTTATAAGGATAAACTATATGCGATACCCAGAGATATATCTAGTCTGGTAATTTATTATAATAAAGATATTTTTGAAAAGGAAAATATAGCATCTCCTGCTGAAAACTGGAATATAGACGAATTTTTAACAACAGCTAAAAAGCTAACAAAAGACTTTAATAATGACGGGCAAATAGATCGATTCGGTTTTGGTTTTGAAGAGAATCCTCTATTTTGGCTACCTTTTTTATGGAGCAATAAGGGCGGTATAATTGATGACGAGTTAAAACATATAATAATAAGCAAGCCTGAGTCAGTTAAATGGATTCAATTTTACGCTGATTTAAGGAATAAATATCACGTTGCGCCTACTGCAGGAGAAGCAGGCAGTGCAACAATGTCTCAATTATTTATGCAAGGCAAGCTTGCAATGCATATTAGCGGTAGGTGGAACGTGCCTAGATATCGTAAAGATATTAAGTTCAACTGGGATGTAGCTAAATTCCCAAAGGGTACAGACGGTTCTATTGTAGATGCTGATGCTTCAGGCTGGGGGATAAGCAAGCAATCTAAATACCCCAAAAAAGCTTGGAAGTTAATAAGGTTTTTAGCCAGTCAAAAGTCTATTGAGCAATTTAGCAGTAGCGGTCTTATTGTACCATCAAGGGAGGATGTGGCTAACTCTAACATATTTTTAGCAAAAGAACAAAAGCCTTTAAGTTCAAAAATATTTATAGATATTATTCCACAAGCAAAGCCTACGCCGGCAAATAAACGTTATCAAGAAATTATTGATCTTGTAAATGATCAATTAGAGGCTGTATGGAATGGAAAAATCTCTGCTAAAGAAGCTATTAATGAAACTTTTGTTAAAAAGCTGCAAAAATTATTATAAATACTAGTTTTTAGTAATATTTTTTAACTTTTTTTTCAATTAACTCTATGCTTCTACCGTCAGGATCGTTTACAAAAGCTATTTTAGGACCTTTAGGGGTAACCATAAAAGGTTCTCTGGCGTATTCTAAACCTTGTTTTTCAAGATTCTCTGTAAACTTATTCATGTCATGTGTTTCAAACGCCAGGTGACCAAAGTAACTACCGTGCTTATATCCGCCTTCCGGAATTGTATGATTGTGGGTTAGTTCTATTTCGCAAGTACCTTTTTCGTCGGCTAAAAAGTACAAGGTTGCATCTTTTAATTCCATTGTTCTTGAAAGCTTAAGGCCTAAAACTTCTTGATAAAACTTTAATGATTTATCGATGTCGGCTACTCTTATCATTGTGTGTAAAAACTTCATAGTTTATCCTCCCCTTATATCCGATAATCTTTAGTTTACAGTAGTTTTATAGTTAAGAAACATTAACAAAAACACTTTAAAAATCTCTAAACTATGCTAAAATAATAAAATAAGGACAGGGGTGCTGTAACACCCTTTTTAGAGTTCTTGACAAAGTTTAATTTTTATTTAGAAGAGTTAATACTAAAATGTAAAGTATTAGCTCTTTTTCATTTAACAAAGCTAGAAGCATTAAAAAAAATATTAATAACTCAGCCTTATTAGCGGCAAAACTAATCTTCATCAGCATCACCTCCTTGAAAAAAATTTGATTTTAAGTCGATTCTCTCAGGAAATGATTAAAGAACTCCTAGTCCTCGTATATTCTAACATAAAGTAATTTTTATCATTTTATTATATGTTTATTTACATGAGATAAGTTATATATGCTTCATCCTTTAATTAAAGAAGAATAGCATAACTCTTTTTCCGTCTCTTTTTTTGAGTCTTTTAGCTGGTAACAATCTATACATCTGGCTTCATAGCTTTCATCCCCTCCAATCATAATTAAAGGAGAGTGTTTATCAGCAGGCTCGCCATTAATTAGTCTTTGGGTTCTGTTGCCATACTCAGATCCACACTTCATGCAAATAGCTGTTTGCTTATCGATTGTGTCTGCATAGCAATAAATCTGGGGTATACAGCCAAAGGGTTCTGATTTAAAGTCTAAATCTAGTCCTGAACCGATTATTTTTTTGTTTAGAGCTATTAATTTTTGTATAACGTCTATAATTCCTATATCAAAAAATTGAAGCTCATCAAGGCCTATAACTTGGTCAGTTTCATCTACAAAGTCTAAAATTTCATAAGCCTTATGTATTTTTATTGCATTGCGGTGCGCTCCGTTTCTGGACTCTATTTTTGCACCGGTAGGCCTTGTATCCATTGCTGGAAAAAATACTTTAACTTTTTTATTGGCTATTTCCGCGCGCTTTAAGCGCCTGATTAGTTCTTCTGTCTTGCCACTTCCCATTGGGCCTGTTATCAGTTCAAATCTATATCCATGCACTTTTAAGTTACCCCAAGCTGCTATTAACTACTTAATTTAGGTATTAAATTTTTTTTATTTTTATCCTATTACATTATGAATCAAAATTGAATCTTTGTTGAGTTTATTTGTTTAAAATTTAATTATTTTTCATAATACCTTGCCTAATGCCCCTACAGTTTGCCACAACGTCGCAATAACTACAATCTCCCGGTCCTATAAAATCATAAGGCATTTCTTTTAAACAGCCTAATGTAAAAACAGCCACCGCTGATATTCCATGGGGTACGTAGTTATCAGGAAAAATTTTTTGAATGTTGTTATTAAAAATCCATTTGATAGGATATAGAGGCAAAAACAAATAAGAAATATATTTTTTTGTTGTTATAGTAGCTTTTTCAGAGAATTCTATATGCTTTTGCTTATCAATTTGTGTTAAATCACAAGCATAGGCGGATAAGGACAAAAATAATAATAAATAAAAATATACTATGATTTTAAGCATTTTGTCGAATAACCTGAAAAGTATTTTAGCGTTAGTATAAAATAAATGTAAAATGTTAAAGTGTAAATTACCTTCCAAAACCTTTTTTATGATAAATTTTAAATAAACATTTGAATAATATTTTAGGGAGTAAGTGAGTGAAAATTCGTTTAGCTTTATTTTTATTAATATTTAGCTGTAGTATTTTTATCTTAAATCCAATATTTGCAAGAGAAATGAGCAAATCAGGGCAAATATATCAGCAGGTAAAAAATGGAGTAGTAACAATATTATTGGGAGGTGGTCACGGCTCAGGCTTTTTGGCTGACAGCACAGGCTTGATTGTAACAAATAGCCACGTGGTAAGACATGCCGATGACAATCTAAGGGTTCGTTTTGGTGAAAACCAGGTAATTAAAGGTAAAATTATAATAAATGATCTAGACTCTGATATTGCAATAATTTTAGTAAATTTAAGTAATATAAAACACTATAAGGTGCTTGAGCCTTTTATTCCTCCTGAGGGTGAACCTTTAGCTATGACTGGAGAAAAAGTATTGGCAATTGGCAGCCCAATAAATTGGTCTGTTTATGAAAAAACTCTCACAACTGGTGTTGTCTCTAAGTATCAAGGCAATGTTATTCATCATGATACAGCGTTAAATGGAGGAAACTCAGGCGGACCGTTATTAAACTATGACGGCAAGGTAATAGGAATTAATACATTTGCAAGTAGTGACAGGGGGCAAGCTATTGCAGGTAGTGTTGCAATAAACAAAGCTTTTAATCTTATTAACAAGGCAAAGTATCAACTAGCAAGTACTATATATCCACCTGCAGACTTGTTGCCTGATGTGAGCAAAATACCATTTCCTGCAAAATTGCTTGAAAATGCATACAGCAACCTTACTGATAAGGAGCTGAAGAAACAAATAAAATCATACGAATTAAAAACCTATAACTATATTGTTCAAATAGTAACGCCGCCGGTTGGCTACAAAAAACTTTTATTATATGACAAAACAGTATTAAAAAGAAAACGAAAGCGAGCTAAAAAGCGTGGGTATTCAATATCTGATGATGATTTAGCGCATAAAAATGCTTATAAATACTATAATAGCAAAAGACCTGTTGTAAAAGTTGAAGTTATACCGGTTCCTCGATTTACAAAAGGAACTTATGCACGTAGTGCTTTTTCTATAGCAGCGTTAGTAGCAACTTCAGCCGTAGGAGTCCCTGTCTATACTCGTACTAAATCCAATTATGAATTTAAAAGGGACTTTAAAAGGCTTAAAGTAACAAACTCAAAAGATCAGCAAGTATGCAATCCTCTAACATCAGGAAAAATGCCACTAAGTGAAATAATGATATTAAATAATTTAAAATTTGTAGACAGCTCCTATGCAGGAGTATATGAGTATGATCCTAAGTGCTTTGATACTGCTGAAGATCTAATCTTTAACATTGAATCAGAAGGTGAGAAAGGAAGTACAATTAAAGTTGAGCTTAAAGATGACGTAAAACAGTCTATAATAAAAGATTTTAAGCCATACTGGCAATATGTCTCAAGTATTGAAAGAGCAAAGAAGCAAAAGCCCACTCGCTCCTCAGAATACTACTCTTTACCTCCTTTGCCAAATCTTAGATAGCTGACAACTTGCAAATCCTGGCAATATAATTTTTAACTTTTGGCTGAATTTCATGATAAGATAAAATGAAAATAAAAATCAAGGAATTTGTTTTGGCAAAATGGACGTTTCAATTGTTCTTGTAAGCTATAACACAAAAGATTTAACTAGAGATTGTATTCACTCACTCTATCAAAGGACTAAAGAGGTTAATTTTGATATCTGGGTAGTTGATAATGCATCTACAGATGGCTCTGCAGGTATTATAAAAAAAGAATTTCCACATGTTAATTTAATAGAAAATAAAAAAAATCTAGGTTTTGGAAGAGCTAATAACCTTGCTATTGAAAAAATTAACTCTAAATATGTGCTTCTGCTTAACACAGATACTATTTTAGTTAATAATGCCGTAAAAATATTATTCGATTTTATGGAAAATCCTGAGAATAAAGAGGTCGGGGCATGTGGAGGGCAGCTATATAATGAAGATATGACCTTACAAAGCTCTTTTGGGACTTTTATTACGCTGGACAGACATTTTAAAAAATCATTCGGCTATAACATTGATGATTATAAATTAAGGCTTAAAAATTTTATTAACAATAAATTTAAATCAAAAGTCCGGCAAGAAGACGCTATTCGTAGAATTGAGGACGTTGACTTTATTATTGGTGCTGATTTAATGATAAAAAAACAAGTCCTTGACCAAGTTGGAGCTTTTGACAATGAGTTTTTTATGTACGCAGAGGAAGAAGAGCTTTGCTTTAGGATTAAAAAAAATAACTGGGATATTAAATTTGTACCTGATGCTAAAATTATTCATCTTTGCGGTCAGTCTGTTAAAGAGCAAAGTACCCCTATAAATACAGAAAAAATGAAAGTATTAGGAAAATTATTATTTTTCAAAAAATGCTATAGCCTTAAGGTAGCTAAGCTGGCTAAAATCTTTTATATTATTTATTATTTAAGGTATTTTATTCTAAGATGCTTTTCGTTCAAGCAGTTTAAACGATTAAAAATGATACTGGAAATAAATATATAAACTTCAGGACTCGGACCTTTATTTATTGTAACAAAGTATTGCAAATTCATCTGAAAATTAGATAATTATAATATTATAAGTAAAGAAAAATAAATTTTATTGCTTATTAGTACAAAATACAAGTACAAATTTTACAGTAAAAACAATTAGAAAGTATATTTTGAGTAAGATTCGGGTTTTAACGGTATTTGGAACACGTCCTGAAGCTATAAAAATGGCTCCGGTTATAATGGCTTTAAATAAAAATTCAAGTGAATTTGAATCTATAGTATGTGTAACAGCACAGCACAGAAAAATGCTTGATCAGGTTCTTGATCTATTTAGCATAAAGCCGGATTATGACCTGAATGTTATGAAACAAAATCAAAATCTTTGGGACCTTACGTCCGATATCCTTTTAGGAATGAAAGAAATATTTGAAAAATCAAAGCCTCATATAGTACTTGTTCATGGTGATACAACTACTACGCTAGCAACAAGCTTATCAGCGTTTTACGCAAAAATTCCTGTGGGTCACATCGAAGCAGGCCTAAGAACCTTTAATAAATATTATCCATTTCCTGAAGAAATAAATAGAGTTGTAACAGATGCAGTTTCTACCTTTTATTTTGCACCAACTCAAAGGTCAGTAGATAACCTTATTAATGCAGGCATACAAGAAGACAATAAAATTTTTCTCACAGGAAACACTGTTATAGATGCCCTTCTCTATACTGTAAAAAACCATAAGACAAATCTTTCTTCACTAGATCTTGACTTTAGCCTTAAAACTATACTTTTAACTTCTCACAGGCGAGAAAATTTTGGTAAGCCTCTGGAAAACATCTGTATAGCGGTTAAAACAATTGTTGAAAATAATCCTGATGTTCAGATTGTTTATCCTGTACACTTAAATCCGAATGTAAGAGAGACCGTATATTCAAAGCTTGATGGAATAGAAAGAATAAAGTTAATAAAACCATTAGACTATGCTCCTTTTGCTTCCCTAATAAAAGAGTCCCATATTATTTTGACTGATTCCGGCGGAATTCAGGAAGAAGCCCCTTCTTTGGGCAAACCTGTACTTGTACTTAGAGATGAAACCGAAAGGCCTGAAGCTGTAGATTTTGGTACAGTTAAGCTGGTTGGAACTGATACAAAGGTGATAGTAAATACTGTTCAGAAACTTCTTGACTCAGAAAAAATATATAAATCCATGGCTTCAGCTACAAATCCCTATGGGGATGGCTTGGCATCTGAAAGGATTATTAAAGCTATTAAAGACAATATAAGAATTCTGGGAAAAGATTAAAATGAAAAAAGTAATTTTTATAGCACGATCTGATATATTTGAGGTTCCGGGAGGCGATACAACACAGGTTGTTAAGACAAAAGAATTTTTAGAAGATAAATATGGCTTGAATATTCAAATTTGTTCAAATTTAAATGAATATAATAAGCACTCGGATGCTGAAGTAGTACATATATTTGATATGCGGGAGGATAATCTTAATTTTATTGATATAGCTAAGGATAAAGGTCAAAAAGTTGCTATTTCAACAATTTATTGGGATTTGACCCATGCTAATTATGTTAATTTTCTTATATTAAAACTTGGCATATTTCCATCTTCACGCAAATTTTACGAATTTAAAGATTTGATTTTTAATTTATCAAATCTTAGAAAAATTTTAACTTTTAAAACTAATTATTATTTTAGTAAAAAATATATAAAAAAAAGACAAGAAGCCCTTAATAAAGCTGATTTGATACTCCCTAACTCACATGAAGAACTTGAAATAGCCTGTAATCATTTTAAATTGAACTCAAAAAAAATAAATGAAAAAACAGTTGTTGTTCCTAATGCTGTAGATATTAGTTTAACTGATAATAATTTAAATTCAGATATAAACTTAAAAGAAATAGGTCAACTTAAGGATTTCATATTGCAGGTAGCCAGAATTGAGCCTATTAAAAACCAGTTAAACTTGCTTAAAGGCTTAATGGATGCTCCTGATATACCTATCGTTTTTATAGGTGTACTACGTAATAAAAGATATAAAGGCTATTTTAAAAAACTGAAAAAACTTGCTGACATAAGAGGAAATGTATATTTTATAGACCAAGTTCCTCATGAGAATATTTTTGACTATTATAAACGGGCTAAAGTCCATGTACTACCATCTTTTAGAGAGTCAACCGGATTATCTTCTCTTGAGGCACTTATTTCTGGATGTGAAGTAGTTGTAGCTGAAAAATCTTATGTACCGACTGAATATTATGAATTTGATAAATATGCCCATATTAGTAATCCTTATGACCCAAAATCAATTAAAGAAGCTGTTTTTAATGCAATAACCGAGCCCAAAAACTTGGTGAATAAAGAAGACTATTTGCAGCGCTTCAGTTATGAAACTGTAGCTGATAAAACGTTTGAAGCATATAAATCTATAAATAAAAAGGTAGTAATATAAATGAAAATTTCCGCTGTTATACATACATTTAATTCAGAAAAATATTTGAAAGAATGTTTAGAATCGTTAGCATCTCTTGATGAAATTATCATATGTGATATGTATAGTACAGATAGAACGATAGAAATAGCAAAAGAATACAATTGTAAAATTATTTATCATGAAAATGTGGGTTTTGCTGATCCTGCAAGAAATTTTGCAATATCTCAAGCTTCAAATAATTGGATTTTTGTAGTGGACTCAGACGAAATTATTCCACAGAAGCTTATTGAGTACTTTGAAAAACAAATTCATAATCCACAATGCCCTGATGTATTTTATATTCCCAGAAAAAACTATTACTTTGGTAAGTTTATAACTCATACTTATCCTGATCACCAGATCAGATTCTTCAAAAAAGGGCATGCAAGCTGGACGCCATATGTCCATACATTTCCAGAGCTAAAAGGCTCCACCTGTAAAATTTCTGCAAATAGGCAAGATTTGGCCATTATACATTATACTTATGATACAATTTCTGCTTTTGTATCAAGAATTAACAAATATACAACATTTGAAGTTGATAAACTAAAGAAAAAAAAGCGAAAACCAACTTTAGTAAATATTTTACTTAGTCCCACTGCAGGCTTTTTCTCGACATATTTTTTGCAAAAAGCCTATAAAGATGGTAAGCATGGTTTTTTAATAGCTATGTTGATTGGATATTATAAATTTTTAGCGATAATAAAACTCTGGGAACAAGAGGAAAATGTTAATATTTGAACCACAATGTACAGGATTTATTCATTCCCCCTTTAATGCAGCTTTTATTGTTGTTATCTCAAAGATATTTCCAAATGAAAAATTGACCTTTATGGCTGAACAAAGACATATAGACCATGTGAAAAATATATTATTGGACTCAAATAATAATTTAGAAAATATAGAATTTAAAAATGTCGATATCAAAGAATTAAACTTTCCTGACAGTGATTTTTCCAGAATGCCTTTTGAGAAACCCCTTTATGAATCTGTTTTTAAATTTATGAATGATGAGCAGATAGATAAAATAATATTTTCATCAAGTACAGCACCGGGAATTCATCTTACTAAAAAATTATTAAAAAAATATAAAAATATAAAATGTTATGGTGTTTTGCATGGTATCGCCCATACTTTACAGTTCGAAGCATTAAAATTTAAAACGCTTATTAACAATAAATTTCCCCAGACTTTTTTATTAGGAAATACTGACAGATACAAATTTATAGTTCTTGGAGAATCTATAAGGCAAGAAATATTAAAACGATTTCCTCATATGAAAAAATACTTATACTCTATCGACCATCCATACCTATTTAAACACGAAAATGAATTTATGCCTTTTCAAAGTGAAAAAATTCGTTTTGGAGTATTTGGCTCATTAGATAAGTCCAAAGGCTATAAAGTTGTAAAAAAAATTATAGATAAGCTAAAATGTACAGAACTCAAGGATAAATTTGAAATAGTTGTAATAGGCAAGATGAACGTAGAAGAAGAATACAAGCAGTATGTAAAACCTGCAAGTAAAAATGAGTTTATTTCTCGAAAAGAATTTGACATGCTAGCAGAGACAATAGATTACTCATTGCTTCTTTATGGATCAAAAGCATATAAATTTAAGGCAAGTGGAAGTTTTTTTGATACATTGTCTTACCTAAAGCCAACTTTAGCTCTTAAATCTTCTTTTTTTCAATACTATTTTAATAAATTGGGTGAAATTGGTTATCTTTGCAATAATTATATAGAATTAGAAAAAACTATACTAGAAATTTTAAAATACCCTAGTATACAAAAGTATACTCTTCAAAGACAGGCCTTGCTAGAGGCAAGAGAGTTATTAAAGCTGGAAAAAATAAGTAATGATTTATATAGAATATTGTGCGAAGATTGATAGTTTAAAAGATTAAGGAACATTTATGAATAAATTTGCTTTATTTTGCAAATCTTACCATAAAGATTTAAAAAGAGTATTAAACTTAATTAAAAGTATAGAAAAACATAATAGGGATAATATCCCCTTATTTATATGCGTACCACAACAAGATTATAGCTTATTTAAAACTAATATTAATACTAAAAAAATCAGCCTAATCTCTGATGAGTCTGTTGTTAAACAAGTATTTACTGGTAGCTATAAAGACTTCACCTCAGGTTACATGAACCAGCAACTTGTAAAACTTAACTTTTGGAAGCTCGGACTTTGCGAAAATTATATGTGTATTGACTCGGATGCTTATTTTATTAAAGATTTTTACTTGTCTGACTTTATGCATGATGAAAAAAATCCGTATTCAGTTTTATATAACTATGAAGAACACTTTTTTAATAAGGAACATATTCATTTAATAGGTGATTATAAAAATCATCTTACTAAAATAAAAAAAGAAATTGGCTTTAACTCTCGACAGTATTTGTCTTGCTGTGGCTTTGCTATCCTTTCAAGTAAAGTGCTTGAATCTTTTGAGGCAAAATTTTTAGTGCCTAATAACTTGAACTATATTGATATCTTGACAAAAGTTCCTCTTGAGTTTAGTTGGTATAATCAATGGCTCCTAAAGGATAAAACCATTGATATATTTATACATCCACAATTTTTTAAAATTTTTCACTATAAAAGTCAATATGATGAAGCAAGAAAAAAATTTTTTACCGAGTCAGAAATATCAAAAATGTATCTTGGAATTTGTATGAATTCTAACTGGTACCCATTTCCTTCGCCCTTAAGGTATAAAAATCCATCTAAAGTTAATCTTTTTATTTATAACTTAAAAAAAATACTACAAATAAAATTTTTTAAAATTTTTAGAGGTCTTATAAATAAAATAAGAAAACTTGTAGATTAGTCTATTTAAGTTTTTCACTCTAAGGAATGAACATATTTCTTCTTAATAAAAAGACATGCCCTTATTGCGGCATGTCTTAAGGTGATGATAGAGATCTAACTTAGCTATGCCAAGCTGTTGTAACAATATCCATTAAATTTTGATTATTTCTAACATCATCAAAGCTGCTGACTGATACACTATTATCAGTTGCATAGGTTGTGATATCTTGAATTAACTGCTCTATATCAGCATTATCCAAATATTCTCCACTAGAAAGCTCTATTTTCTCTATAGAATTTTTACCCTCAACTGTTATTTTGTCAGTACCTTCAGATGTGCCGTAATCAATATATAAGCTTGAAGCATCTGTATAGAAAACAGCTGTATTTTTAATACTAGACGACTCAAAGTATATTTTATCAGTGCCAGAGGTATCTTTTATAAAGTCAACGCCATCATTATAGTTAAATTTATACACATCATTGCCTGCGCCACCCTCAAGGCTGTCTTTACCTTGCTTGCCAGTAAGATAGTTATTAAGATCATTACCTGTAATATAATTATCAAGGCTATTTCCTATACCATCATTTCCTTTTCCAAGCTCAACAAAGTCTTGTAAATTACTATCATACTCATAACCTATAAGCGTAAGGTTTTCAATATTTGCATTAAGCGTATAAGAGCTTAATGAGGTATAAATTGTATCGTTGCCAGCACTAGAATCTTCGTTAATAATATCATTTGGGTCATTAATAACATAAGTATCATTGCCTGCCCCGCCTGTTAGAGTATCAATACCTTGATCCCCTAATAAAATATCATCACCAAGACCACCAAATAACTTATCATATCCATTGTTTCCGACAAGTATATCCGCGCCTCCAAAGCCTTTTATTAAGTCATCTTCTGCTGTTCCTATTAATGTATCATTATTAGAACTTCCATCAATTTCATTAGCAAGGGCAAATTCAATAGTTTCGATTTTATTCAAATCATTAGAATAGTGTTCAATAACAGTTATTTTATCGTTGGGGCTATTAAGAAAAGTTACTACCAAGTCACCACTAAAATTGGTAAATACTGTATCAGCTTCAGATATACTTGAGCCAAACCTTAATATATCATTCCCGGCATCATAGCTTCCATTTGTATGATAGTCATATATTATATCTTGACCATCTCCTTTATTAAATACATATGTATCATTGCCACTACCTCCATAAAGGCCATCACTTCCTTCATTACCTTGTAGCATATCAGATCCTGACATTCCATATATCTGGTCATTACCGGCATTTCCGTATAAAGTTTCATTGTAATTGTTAATGCTGCCGTTTATATAGTCATCGCCGGCACCTCCATATACAGTATCATCTCCTCCTACGGTCGCAATAGAGTCATTACCAAGTCCACCATAAATGCTTTCTGCCAAATATGAACCGCTAATAGACTCATCTGCGCTTGTACCAGTTATAACCAGGTTACTTTCTATTTCTGAATAGCTTAGTGTAGATCCATCTGAAAATTTAAAGTTTTCTATACGATTATTGCTACTTCCCTGATCTATAAGGGTTATTCTATCTGTTGAGTTTTTAAAGTCTATTATGATATTAAAATCACTGCCGGTGTAGATCAAATCGTCCTGAATTATCCCAGCTCCAAATATTAACGTATCATTTCCAGCATTATAATCACTATCACTATAAAAGTCATGGATAACATCTTGGCCATCGCCTTGATTAAAAAGATAAGTATCGTTGCCAGCACCGCCATTTAAGTTATCATTACCTGTATTGCCTGATAATGTATCAATTCCACCATAGGCCTCTATAGTGTCATCTCCTGCATTACCATTTAATTTATCATTGCTAAAGCTACCTTGTATACTATCATTGCCAACTTCGCCGAATACTGTATCGTTACCAGAGCCGGTTGTAATAGTATCATTACCAAATCCACCATAAATACTTTCTGCAAAGAATGAGCCCGATATTGACTCATCTGAGCTTGTACCTATTGTAGAGAGCTTACTTGCAATTTGTGAATAATTTAGTGTTGAACCATCTGCAAATTCAAATGTTTCTATGCGATTATTAATATTTATATGATCTTTTAGCGTTATTTTATCTGTTGAACCAATAAAATCTATAATAATATCTGAATTATTTCCACTATACCTTAAAGAACTCTGAGTTATACCTGTTCCAAATTTTAATGTATCATTGCCGGCATTGTAGTTGCCATTTACATGATAGTCATGTATTATATCTTGACCATCACCCTGATTAAAAAGATATAGGTCATTACCAAAGCCACCATTTACGCTATCATTACCTTCATTGCCTGCTATTGTATCATTACCGGCAAACGCTTCTATTGTATCATCTCCGAGATTACCATTTATTTTATCACTGTCAGAACTGCCCATTATACTATCATTGCCTGCATCTCCATATACAGTATCATTACCGGACTCTGTTATAATTGTATCATTGCCAAGTCCACCATAAATACTTTCTGCAAAAAATGAGCCTGACAGAGAATCATCTGAACTTGTGCCCACTGTTGATAGCTTACTTTCTACATCTGAATAACTTAATGTTGAGCCATCTGCAAATTTTAAAGTTTCTATACGATTATTAATATTTATCTGATCTTTTAGAGTTATTTTATCTGTTGAATTTGCAAAATTAATAATGATATCTGCATCACTTCCGCTATAGCTTAAATCTTCCTTATCAATGCCTGCTCCAAATTCTAGTTTATCAATGCCAGCATTGTAATTACCATTTACATGAAAGTCATGTATAATATCTTGGCCGTCTCCTTGATTAAATATGTACAAGTCATTATCATAACCGCCATTTAGGCTATCATTACCTTCATTGCCTGCTATTGTATCATTACCGGCAAACGCTTCTATTGTATCTGCTCCTGTATTACCGTTTAAATTATCATTGTTAGAGCTGCCAGAGATGCTATCGTTGCCAGCATCTCCATACACAGTATCATTGCCAGATGCTGTTGTAATCGTATCATTACCAAGTCCGCCATAAATACTTTCTGCAAAGAATGAGCCTGATAACAACTCATCTGCACTTGTTCCCACTGTTGAAAGCTTACCTTCAACTTGTGAGTAACTTAGCGTTGAGCCATCTGCAAATTTTAAAGTTTCTATACGATTATTAATATTTATATGATCTTTTAAAGTTATTTTATCTGTTGAATTTGCAAAACTAACAATAATATCTGCTTCATTTCCACTATAACTCAGATCTTCTTTATCAATACCTGCTCCAAACTCTAGTGTGTCATTGCCAGCATAGTAATTTCCGTTTACATGGAAATCATGTATAATATCTTGGCCATCATCTTGATTAAACACATACAAATCATTGCCATAACCGCCATTTAGGCTATCATTACCTTCATTACCTCTTAACGTGTCTTCACCAGCAAATGCTTCTATTGTATCATTGCCAGCATTACCATTTAGCTTATCATTGCTAGAGCTACCTTGTATACTATCATTGCCTCCATCTCCATATACAGTATCATTGCCTGATTCTGTTGTGATAGTATCATTACCATCTCCGCCATAAATACTTTCAGAAAAATATGAGCCTGATATTGTCTCATCCGCACTTGTACCCACTGTTGAAAGCTTACTTTCAACATCTGAATAACTTAGCGTTGAGCCATCTGCAAATTCAAAAATTTCTATACGATTATTAATATTTATCTGATCTTTTAAGGTAATTTTGTCTGATGAGGCAATAAAGTCTATAATAATGTCCGACTCGTTGCCACTAAAGTTTATATCATTTTGAGATATTCCTGCTCCAAATTTTAAAGTATCATTGCCTGCGTTATAGTTGCCATTTATATGATAATCATCTATTATATCTTGACCATCTCCCTGATTAAAAATATACAAATCATTACCATAGCCACCATTTAAACTATCATCACCT
This sequence comes from Candidatus Gastranaerophilales bacterium, assembly GCA_028277625.1. Taxonomy (GTDB): domain Bacteria; phylum Cyanobacteriota; class Vampirovibrionia; order Gastranaerophilales; family JANQFW01; genus JANQFW01. The sequence continues at coordinate 27,390 of JANQFW010000137.1, forward strand.
TCATTACCTGTTAATGTATCATTGCCTGCATAACCTTCTATTGTATCATCAATGTTAGTTCCGTTTAGTATGTCACTATCGACATTTCCTTTAATTATATTACTGCTTTCTAATACCATGTTGTTTCCCCCTTTAATAAAATTGTCATAATAAGTATTTATAAAAATTATGTTATAGAAAAGGAGCATATTACACAACGTTCTTACAGGAAATAGTTTTCCGAAAATATATTTTAAAGAGCTTATCTGGGCTCTTATAGGGGTTTATTTTTAATAATTTTTATTTTTATTAAATATTATAAACTTTTAAACTATAATTTTAAATATGCGTTAATTTTTTATCTATGGATAAATAAAATAGTTTCAAAATTCTATAATATTTAATAAAAATAAAATGAAGACATAAGGGAGTGCACAAAGTATTAATAAATGTTAATATTAATCAATAAGTTTAACAAGCGTTATATAGCTTTGTACTTATATTTAATATCAATATTTTAATAAATTTCAAAAAATATCCTTAAACATGTTATAATAATAATAAAACAATAAGGTTAATCAATGTCGAGTTTAAGCAACATAGATTTAGAAAAACAAGCCTCAAACTTAAAAGCCAAATATGGCTCTAATACTTTTTATACTCCTGTAATTAAAATTGCTAATGAGTTTGGTATAAAAGTTATTGAAGGCGAGTTTAAGGACTCTAATATTGCTGGAATTTTAGCTATTAAAAATAATAATAAACAAATAATTATAAATAAAAATGATACCCCCACTCGTCAACGATTTACTATTGCTCATGAGTTGAGACATTACGTGTTAGGTCATGTTCCTCCGCCTGATGAAAACAATGAATCTGTAAGCATTTATAGGAATGTAGATCATGACGGAAAAAAAATATTAATGAAATTCAAGCAGATAAATTTGCAGCAATGCTATTAATGCCCAAAGATGAAATTGAATTTATTTGGAATGAATACAAAAAAGATATTAATAAAGTAGTTAAAACTTTTGGTGTATCTAAGCAGGCAGCTATATTTAGACTTGAAAAGTTAGGCTTAATTTCAAAATGCACATAAATAAAGTCATTAAAGCTACTTTTTTACTCTAGGCATTGTTATAGGTGGCGGCTGAATGTATAAAGGCTTTAATTCATACCAATTAAATGATTTATCTTTATTTTGAAGATATTTGTAAGTCAGCTCTGCTAAACTAAGCCCAAAGTTTATATCTGCTTGCTGAAAATTTAAATAAGCTACTTGTTTTTCATCCAGCTTTTTAGCCATTAAATTATCAGCAATAACAAAAAACTTGTTTTCCTCGATAATCTGCCAACAATAATCTAGCAATAAAAGATCAGGGTGTTTTATCACCTCACCGTTATTTTTATAAATGGCAGTGTAAACCTTACCTTTTCGTGCGTCTATCAAGCAAAGAGTATCTTTTTCCGTATCATTTGCTTTAGCAATAATTTCTAATGAAGAAATACCAACAACAGGAATATCCAAACTTTGTCCGATAACTCTGGCTACAGTTGCAGATGCTCTAATTCCAGTAAAACTTCCCGGCCCTATATTGACACCAATTACGTCAATATCTTCCATTGATAGATTTTGGATTTGTAATAATTTTGCTATTGTTGGAATTAACAAGGCAGAGTTATATTTTTCTTTTGTATTACAAATAACTTCAGTTAACTCAACCTTATTATCCTCGCCCAGAGTAATAAATAATTTATCTGCACTTGTGTCAAACGTTAATATTTTCATTATTCTTTCTTTTTCACCTAATTATATTTGCTTTACATTTCGGACAGTTTTTAAACTTTGAAGTCTCTACTCTTTTAAATTGCTGCCTAATACTATCATAACTTAAAAAACAATTGCTTAAAAGGTTTTCAAATCCCAATAAAATTTTTATAGCCTCCATCGACTGAAGAGAGCCAATAATATTAACAACAGGACTGATTATACCCTTAACCTCATCGTTACTTATATCATAATAAGGAAATAAGCACCGTAAACAAGGAGTTATATAAAGCAAGAAATAATAAACAAAAAAAGAGACATTCTTAATAAATAGAAATGCCTCGGGAAGTTTTAAAAAGGTGAAATAGACTATATCAAGCTATATAATATTTTCTTTAATTGCTTTTACTGCAGCCTGAACTCGATCATCAACGCATAGTTTTTGTAAAATACTGCATACATGTGCTTTGGCTGTGTGTACACTTACGATTAATTCTTTTGCTATTTCAGTATTACTCTTTCCTTTTACAAGAAGTCTTAATACCTCTAATTCTCTTTCTGTTAATTGAGCTCTTGCATCAGGTGCTTCGTTTGAAGATAAGATTTGGGTAGATTCTGGTTTTGGGAATAAACTAAGTGCAATTTGAGCGATAGAAGGATCTAACCAAGCTGCGCCTTCGCTAACTGTTTTAATAACATTAACTAAAGAACTAGGTTCAATATCTTTTAAGCAATAAGCATTTGCTCCTGAGCCAAGTGCGGCTAATATTTCTTCCTCTCTGTCATGGGAGGTTAATATTATAACCTTAATATTTTCATCAAAAGCTTTTATTTGTTGTGTTGCCTCTATCCCGTTCATGCCTGGTAACCCTAAGTCCATAAGAACAATATCAGGCTTTAACTGTTTAATTACTTCTAAACCTCTTTCGCCCTCTTCTGATTCGCCAATAACCTCAATTTCTTCAAATTCATTTAAAGATGACTTTAACCCAACCCTTGTTAATTTATAATCTTCAACAATTACAACATTAACTGTTTTAACATTTGTACTTACCATTGATACTAACTCTCCTATTTTTTAAAAAATAAAAATATATATTATATAGTATTAATACTTTTATTTTTGCTGGCATATACATGTTTAATTATTTGTTAAAAAAAGTATATCATCTTCTTTTCAAAATTGATACACAAAAAAGGGAAAATAGCCCGACCGGATACTTAAAAATATATTTTAGTATTAATTTTCTAGCTCGATAGTATAGGTAACACATATCCTATAGTATAAAAAGAACCTGCTATAACACAGAGAGAATGGTTCATATCAGTATTTGTTGATATAGCTAACTCAATAGCTTCTTCCAGTTCGAGCTCTACATAAACTTCTTGATTAGGATTGATAGATAAAATAGCATCCTTTAACAGGTAAGGGGCAACACTGGCATCTGATGGTACATTTGTACAAATAACTTTATCTTTTGGCTTAAATAAATATTGAATTATCGATTTATACCTTTTAGTATTTAAAGAAGAATAAACCCATACTATTTTTTTATCGGGAAAATAAAAATCTAAACTCTTGCGCAATAACATTGCAGAGGCTTCATTATGAGCCCCATCAAGAAGTATGTTTTTTTCTTTTAAATATTGCATTCTAGCGGGCCATTTGGCATTTTTCAACCCCTGCTTAAGACTTGCTTGACTAATATTATATCCAATGCGGTTTAAATAATTTACAGATTCTAAAACCAATGATAAGTTTTCCATTTGCCAATAACCTAGCAAGGGCAATTCATATTCTTGCTGAGGTGTCTTTATTTTTAAATTTTCAAGCTCATATTCAGCACAATCACTTAAATATAACTGCGAACTTCTTTGTTGCGCAATATCTTTAATGATATCTAATCCTAAGTTAGTTTTGGAAACAACAACTGGTTGTGCTTGCTTAATAATGCCAGCCTTCTCAAAGGCAATTTGTTCGACAGTATTTCCTAACCTGTCAGTATGATCAAGGCTAATTGATGAGATTATGCTTAAAACAGGCTTTGTAATAACATTTGTCGCATCAAGTCGCCCGCCTAGGCCTGTTTCTAATAGGACAATATCTACATTATTTTGATAAAAATATTCAAAGGCAGCTACTGTCAATATTTCAAATTCAGTAGCTGCTATGTCGTTACTTTCTGATATATTAATAATTTTAAAAATCAAATCCGCAAACTGATTTTTAGTTATCTCGTTATTATTGATTCTTAATCTTTCTGTATAGTCTACAAGATGAGGGCTTGTATACAAACCTGTTTTATAACCTGCATGCCTTAAAACAGATTCGAGCATAGCACAAGTAGAGCCTTTCCCGTTGGTACCGGCCACGTGAATTATTTTAAGGTTCTCTTGCGGGTTCTCTAGCAGGTTTAATAATTCTAAAACCCTATCTAGTCCAAGTTTTATCCTGAACTTTTTTTGAGAAGTTAATAAAGAAATAGCTTGAGAATATGACATTTTTTCTTTAACGTACCAATGATTGAATCAACTCACCAATTGTTTCCAATTGACTGTTTATTTCAGCTATTCTTGCGCGAGTTTGAACAATAACGTCTTTTGGAGCGTTCTCTAAAAACTTTGCATTGTTCATTCTTCCATCAAGACTTTTCTTTTCTTTTTCTAGAGTATCTATTTTTTTCTTTTGTCTTTGAATTTCTTTATCAACATCAATCAACCCGCCCAAAGGTACTACAAGCTTTAAAGCTCCAACAACTGCAGAAGCAGACTGAGGTGGTAACGTTGTAATATCTTCAGCAGAAATAGTTATTTCTTCGACCCTTGCCATATTTTTAATATAGTTTTGTGCAAGATCAATAACGTCTTTTTCAGCAATATCCTGAGAGTAAACCTGTAAATTAATCTTCTTGCCTACAGGTATATTAAGAGACTGTCTTAAGTTTCTTAAGCCTCTAATAGCATCTATAACAAGATTCATATTTGTTTCTGCAATGTTATCTTCAAATTTTTCATCAGCTTGAGGGAACTCTGATAACATAATAGCTTGCTTATCGCCTTTATAATAACTACCTGGTATATTTTGCCAGATTTCTTCTGTTAAATGAGGCATTATTGGATGTAAAAGTCTTAAGCTTCTTTCAAGAGCGTATCTTAGTATACGTTGAGTATTAATTTTTTGAGTTTCATTGTTTAGTTGAGTTTTAGCAACTTCCACATACCAGTCACAATAAATGCTCCATAAGAATTCGTATAACTGCTGAGAAGCCTCGCCAGGCCTAAAGTCAGAAATATTTTTATTTATATCTTTTACCAAGTTATTATATTTACTCAAAATCCATCTGTCTGCTATGGTTAAACTATTCATATCAATAGGTTCTTCATAAACCTTATTAGCATCAGCATCTCCTTCTTCAGGAAGGTTCATAAGAACGAATCTGGAAGCATTCCAAATTTTATTAGCAAAATTTCTACCATACTCAAACTTCTCATCAGAAATTTTAATATCCTGCCCACCATAAGTAACAAGACTTGTTAGTGTAAACCTTAATGCATCAGATCCGTACTTATCAATAATTTCAACAGGATCTATAGTATTTCCTCTTGATTTGCTCATTTTTTGACCAAGTTCATCACGCACCAGGCCGTGGATAAAGACATTTCTAAATGGTGACTGATGGGTAAACTCATATCCCATAACAACCATTCTTGCAACCCAGAAGAAAATAATGTCAAACCCGGTAACAAGTGTGCTGGTCGGATAGAATTTTTTAAAGTCAAGACTTTCTTTATCCGGCCAACCCATTGTAGAAAAAGGCCATAACGCAGAAGAAAACCATGTATCAAGAACATCCTGATCCTGTGTAAAGTTTGTGCTATCGCATTTTGTACACTTTTCAGGTTGTTGCGCAGCTACAATCATTTCTTTACACTCATCGCAATAATATGCTGGTATTTGGTGACCCCACCATAGCTGCCTGCTTATGCACCAGTCTCTTATATTTTCCATCCAGTCAAGATAAATCTTTGTCCATCTTTCCGGTATAAAGTTTAATTCACCTGTGTTAACCGCTTTAATCGGATCTACAACAAGGGGTTCCATTTTTACAAACCATTGTTCTGATAAAAGAGGCTCAACAGTTTCATTACAACGCTGACAGTGCCCTACATTATGCTCATGTTCTTTTACTCTAATTAGTAAAGCTTTTTCTTTTAGTCTTTTAATAATTTCTTTTCTTGCATCATACCTATCAGCACCATTTAAGTAATAAGGTACAATATCCTCATCTTGAACTAGCTTAGCTTCTTCGTCCATTATCCATATTGGGCTAAAGCCGTGCCTTTTACCAATTTCATAATCATTAGGATCATGTGCTGGTGTAATTTTAAGAGCACCTGTTCCAAATCCCATTTCTACAGCTTCATCAGCAATAACTGGAATTTTTCTACCGCTCAAAGGTATAATAACTTCTTTTCCTATATAGTCTTTATATTTAAAATCATTTGGATTAACAGCTACAGCCACATCACCAAACATAGTTTCCGGCCTTGTAGTTGCAATAACTATAGATCCAAATTCGCCGTCTAAAGGATAGGCTATTTCCCATAGATTACCTTGTTCAGTCAAATATTCTGTTTCTATATCACTGATAGCAGAGTGGCACCTAGGACACCAGTTAACAATATAAGAACCTTTATAGATTAAACCTTTATTATAAAGATTAACAAACACTTCTTTAACAGCTTCTGAGCAGCCATCATCTAGGGTAAATCTTTCTCTTGATCTATCTAAAGAAGCGCCTAATCTTTTAAATTGGTTTAAAATTTTACTTTTATGATCATTTGCCCAGTCCCATACTGTTTCTACAAATTTTTCTCTTCCTAAATCAAAACGGGACTTTCCTTCTTCTCTTAATTTTTTTTCAACAACATTTTGAGTAGCAATACCGGCATGATCAGTACCAGGCAGCCATAGGGTAGCCTTGCCAAGCATCCTATTATATCTAATAAGAATATCTTGTATTGTGCCATCTAAAGCATGGCCCATATGTAAAACCCCTGTAACATTAGGTGGTGGTATTACAATACTAAAATAGTCATCTGATTTATTAATATCAGCACTAAACATGCTGTTATCTTCCCAGAATTTATATATTTTATCTTCTGTTTCTTGCGGATTATAAGCTTTAGGTAAATTTTTCATTTAAGAGCAACCTCATAAAAGTATTTTATTATTTATACTGCTCATCAACTTTTTCAGCTTACTCTTTTCAGAGGCTAGTTTATTTTATTAGTTTTAGTACGATTGAATAATCTGAAAAGTATTTTAGAGTTAGTAAGTACATTCAATTAAAAGATACCATAAGAATAAGCATAAATACATATTAGGAAGCAAAATAACCTCTAAGCCTTTGGAGTTTTTACTCTCAAGTTCAATAGAGGTTATTTATTTTTAGCCTTACATTAATTTTAGCTTAGCTATCTCTATCTACACTTAGACTACCAGTATTCGCCTCTATAGCTACCATTTGTATAATAGTTTTCCAGGATTTTATAACATCCTGAGTCTTATCTCCAAATTGTTTCTCTAGAGAAGTTTTAGCTCTTTGCTGACCGTTAGCCTCTGTAAAAAGAGATACAGCTTCTTTTTTATTATCATCGAGCTTTTGGGCTATTGAGTTTACATAGTTTTTTAAAGCTTGCTCTGTAACACCCTCTTTTAATTTTTTTTCACCTTCTTTATCTCTAGGTTCTAATATATCTTGAGCGTCAGGGTCATTTATACCCCGATTATGAGCAACTATAACTGTTTTAACATTAGGCTGTTTAAAAATATCTAAAGATATATTTTCTATAGCTGAAGCTTGAAGTTCTCCTGATCCTTCAGCATCGATAGCATGAGTTACAACTGAAGCTCGTGCTGCTAAATCAGCTGGGCTTTCAGTTAATAAGCTCGCACCGATAGAAGCTTGATCTCCTCTAGCTGCCTCAGATGTTAGTCTATTTTCTATTTGTACTCCTTCAGCTATGCCCGGTTGTCTTCCTGCTTTTACTGTACTTGCCTTTGATAGTCCTACTTTAGGTTTTCCCATTACTATTCCTAAACTTCCCCCTGCTGGAGTTGCTCCCATAATAGTTCTCCTTATTAATTAATATATACTTACGTTAAATAAACTTAAAAATACTATTAGTCTTTTAAGCTAATTAATCTCATACTTTTATAATATATTTTACTGCAGATATAAAAAGTTAAAGCAAAAATTTTATTGCTAGTTTGTTAACAAGTGTAACTTGAAATTTTAAATATTTTTTAAAATTAAATTTATTTATTAAAAAAACAAAATAAAAACCAATTTCATCGTTTAAAGAAGATAAAAAACTTGACTTTAATACCTTCAGCGGAATAATATATTATTAAACTTAAAAAAAGTATATAATATAATTAAATAGTTTATTGACAACTTGTCGGGATGGCGGAATTGGTAGACGCGCACGCTTGAGGGGCGTGTGGAGCAATCTGTGAGGGTTCAAGTCCCTCTCTCGACATTTTTTATTTAAGCAGGAAAAGTGGCGTTGCCTCTGAAGTTCAGAGGCTTTTTTTATGGATTATTTTTTTTAAACTTAAGCTCGAAAAAGTAGCTACCCTTTGATAGGTAGCTACTAACTAGTTTAAATACATATTGTCTTTTAATATTTTAGCTTTATTTCTTTTATGTCAAGCTCATTTGGATTTAAAGGCTTACCCTCCTGAATTAATCTTGCAGAGTTTCCCTTATCAGCTGGCAAGTCTTTACTTTTATTTCGTTTTAAACTTTCTGACAAGGGTACTTCTTGTCGTGCTTCTGTATTAAAGCTTGTAGCTGCTTCTATAACTTTTATTCTATCATCCGCATCTTTATAGTTTAATTTGAGTAAAGCATTATAACGTTCGCTATTATTAAGTTTAGTTGTAATAGCCATTTTAAACTTTTGCGTTTTTCCTGGGAGTATTGTATATGTTGAAAGCTTTTGCTTTTTTTCTTTATTCTCGCTTGAAATATTTAAATCACCAATAACATTACAATGAACATTTCCGCTATTTTTAAGAGTAGCTATAAGGTAAGGCTTTCCTTCTACTTGTTCGTATCCTAAATTAAGGACTTCCACATTTTTATTAATTTGACCTTTATAAGCATAGAGAACTACGCCATATCTAGCTTTAAAGTTCACGTTAATATCAATTTTACCTTTGTCTTTTTGTAAAATTTGGCTTCTTCTATTAACAGTTTCAAAAAAAAGGATACTTCTATATTCACCTGACGCATTTGCAGGCAATTTAGCCATAAGCCTGACAAGCTGTTTTTGCCCTGGTGCAAGGTCAAATTCTCGAGGGTTAAACTTTATATATTTTTTTAAAGAACGCTCATTTTTACCCTTTAAAAAAACAACGCTACCGTTTTCGTTTAAATCCCAGCTTTCTACGTAGCTTCTTATTCTTAATGTTTTTTTTGTTGGGTTTTCTACGTGAATAACCTTTGATATAAATCTTTTATTTTTCTTTGTAAAATCCAGTTCTATTTTATCAGGATAGACAAGCACTTCTGCAAATTGAGCAAAAGACTTTGCATTAAATCCAGTAAAGAGAATAAGTATTATAAAGAATATCGTCAAAAATCTGCAAGCTTGATAAGTATGATGCCCCATAAAAATTTCCTATCTAAATATTTGCTTATTATAAGATATTAATTAAGTTCAAATAATATCTTATCTTTTCATATTCACAAGTATAATATTACTGGCAAGGATACAGATCCCTTGCCAGTACGAATTTTATATTAAACACTTAGCGTTAACTAGTTTAATCCAACAACAGTAAGTGTCATATCAAAGCTAATAGAACCAGCCACATCTTGAAGGCTCAAAGAGTTTTCATCAAGATCCATAACCATATCTAAAGGAGCTTTTTTATTAGTCGCATTAAAAGGAACACTGCTATTCGCAGGAATATTCAAAGTATCAGAATCCTGTGCAATAAAAGCAATAACTGAACCAGTACCACTATCACCAAGCGCAGGGTAAGCACTCTTGGCATTGTTTGTAAGGTTTATATCAACAGAAGCAGTAGCAGAGGCATTAGTTAAAGTTAATACTGCTTTAGATCCACTATCTACAATGTTAATTGAACTTCCTCCATTAGGAGCAAAGTCTAACTGATATTGTTTTGCTGCTGCGGTAGGGTCATTAGATTGAACAAATGAAGTACTAGCTAAAGAACCATCACCAACAACAATATTATGAGAAGAAGTGTTTCCACTGCCAAACTCGGCAGCTGTTATAACACCAAAATCATTTGCAGCGGCGGACAATTCTACAACGGTTGCAGAAGGAATATTAACTGTATAAGTTTCACTGTCAGACACATCTGCTTTTACGAAGTTAGTACCTAAAAAGAAACATACGTTTGCAGCTACTACTAAAGATAAAATTCTTGCAATATTTTTCATAAGTCCATTTCTCCTTTTTATATCAACTACACACAAAATAGTTCTCAATTTGCTCTTTCGGTGGAAAATTGGGCATAACGATTATCCTTAAATAGCTTTATGCTATTAAGCACGTGTTGAAACATGTTAACTAAAGGTTTCGATTTTAGTCCTTTTTTTAATATGGCAAGGTATGTGCTCAGGTATATTTAATGTCTACCTTTCTATCAGGATATATTTATTATATACTTGCTATATTAAAAAAATTTTTATCAAATGTCAACTTTGCAAGTATATTCTGTTTACACTCCTTAACACAAAGACTATGACCCTTGTAGAAAATGTCAACTTTTAGCTTTTATAGTAAAGATTTTAGAGTTTGTTTCTATTTTACAAAATAATATTTTTAAAATATTTCTAACCACCTGCCCTCTTAACAATCTTTAATATTATATGTAGATTAGATATCTTAGCTTACCCTCAAGAATAAATATGGGCTTTATTTTTTAAAGGCTATTTGAATTTACAAATATAATTTTTGCTATTTCAAAAGTGTATCTCTAAACACCATGAGTAACAGAACTTAATGTAATTTTTAAAAATAACCAAAATTGTCCTTTTTATTTAAAAGGTTTTAACCTGGCCTCTTTTTTCTATTAATTTTATATCAAGATTTTCTATGTCTACAAAATCATCAAGGCGCAAAGGTATATTTACCTTATGTCCTACCTCAGAAGACATTTGCATCCCCTTATAGTCAAGATAATTTTTATCAACCACTACTGTATAGTCTCCAGGAGGAATTGAACCAATATAATAGCTTCCGGTACTATCCGTTGTAGTATATTTTACTTCTTTTCCATTTTTATCTAACAACAATACAATAATATCAGAGTTAAGCTCTTCCTCTTTTTTAACTGTAATATTACCTGAAATGCTACCAGGTGTATTAATTACCCCTAGGTTAACTTTATAAACTTTTTCTCTTTTTACATCAACTGAAATATTATTACCCGTAGGCGAATAAATAAAAGGCAGGCTGTTTTTATCAATACCAAGAATATATCGTCTTGGAGCGAGACCTGTAGCTACATACTCGCCATTGTTATTACTACTGATGTTAAATAAATTCTTAAAACTGATCTCAATATCAGGAACGCCTTGTTCCCCTTCATCCATTTTACCATTTTGATTAAGGTCAAGAAATACGACACCTTTGATAATACTATTCTCTGGATTGAAAGAGGTTTGCAACCCTGCTTTTTTATGAGAACTTGACGCTCTTCCAAAATCAATATTATTTAATAAATTAACAGAAATTGTATGGGTTTTATTTTCATTTAACGATGCAAGTGATCTTACTGCATTATATCTGTATCTTAAAACTAGATGCCCTAGATTTTTTATTTGATACCCAAGGTCTAAACCCATATTTAAATTATTACCAGAGCCGCTTTGATAACCTATGCTTGGTGATAAGCAAATGCCATGTATAGGCAGATTGGACCTATCTAATTTTATGTTAAATTTATTTCTGCTAAGTTCAGAGCGCCTCTTTAATCCACTGCTTAAAAACCTATGCTCTGGACCTTCAATGGCTTGTTCTTTAGATATTCTTACTTTACCTATTTTACCTGCATCAACTTCGAGAGCAATATTAAGCCTATCATTTGTATCTTTAGTCTTTTCTGCTGTTTTATAATTGCTGTTATTATAAAAAGTTTTAATATGATTTATCATCATTCGATGATTTTCGCCCAGTTGTTGTGAAAGAGTAAAATTAAGATTTGTTTCTTTTTCTTTATAATAATCATTTTTACAATTATTTGCGCGAACACTTAAACGTAAGTTTGTACCTGAATATATTTGGTTGGAGAGATTAATATTCATATTTCTAATATTGGAAAGCCCACCATCAAAAACATTATCTAGATTTGAAATATAATTGATAAAATTGCCTGAGATATTTGTTGAGCTAACTTTACCGCTAAAATTTAATTCTCCACCTCGTTTGTCAATGCTATTGCCCTGAGTAACCGTATAAAAGTTAGAACCGTAATGAAATGCTTTTGCAAATAAGCCAAATTGATGCTTTTTATTTTCATAATCCATAGACAATATCCCGCCAAGGTCAGTGCCGTCCGGCTCAAAGACTGAAAGAGATGATGCATTTGAAAGGGCTAATTCAGAAGCAAGTTTTATATTTTCTTTCATTTTATGTTTTAGGCTTAAACTTGTAATAAACCCTGATGAAGATCTATTTTGTCTTATAACGCCAGGCCTATCAGTCATTGTTGAGGTTATACTTTCTGCGTTTTTAACTTTAAAGTCTTGTGCAAAGCTTAAAAACGCACTTGTCTTTTTGGAAATTCCCAGTCCATATTTAGCTCCTGATATTAATTTAACTGAATCGCTATTGTTTATCTGTTTATTTCCAATTAAATTAAATCTATTAGTTAATATTGAGCTTTCCAGACCGGAAAACATTAAAAATTCTTTTTCAGCCTTTGCCAGTAGATCATTATCTCGAGAAAACGACCTTTTATATACAATTTCTCTTGAGCTATCTATATTCACCTGTTCTACTCTAATGTCTACAAATGACGAATTAATTAAATAATTTATGGACTCAAATTCAAATCTTCCATTTTTAACATCTTGAGAATCTCTAAGTATGTCATTAATAAAAAGTTCAACAGTAGTTCCATCTAAAGCACTTCCTACTATAAACCTTGGTACGGAAAGTGTTCTATTCAGAGCCCCCAGTGTGCCAAATTTTCCGCCTACAAGACTTGTACCAGGTATAGCAAGGTCTGATAAGCGTGTAAATGTACTACCTAATGTAGTGTTATAATTAGAACCTGTATAATCAAGTGATGCTGTAAAGTTGCCAATATCCAAGGCATCATTTACATAAAAGCTTCCTGCGCCTATATTATATTCACCGCCTAAAAGCTTACCACTGCTTGCTAAGTTTAAGTTGCTATTTTCTGTAGTATTAGCAACTTGTCCATTTGCTGTTTTACTTACAGTTCCATTTAATCCATAGTCTATTCTTTCTACTTTAAAAGATTTTTCTTCTTTTTCATAAGAATCTACATTTGTAAGGGGTTCTTCGTATGTAAATTTTTCTTCTTCTACTTCAGCTTGTTGCTCATCAGCCGTTAGTGCAAACTTACTAGTCAGGCTAAGAACATAATTATTTTTATCAAAGGATGATTCTATATCAAAAAAATAGTTAACAAAATCTATAGGTGCAAAAATATCATCTTGTACAATAAAGCCTTCTTCTATACGAACCATTTTAGGCTTTTTTATATTTATAACATTACTGCCGCAAATAATATTATTTTCTTTATGATTAAAAATTATTTGTTTTTTGCTTATAGGATGAGTAAATGTAATATTGTTGTTCACATGATTAACAGTTGACTCTATTTCCAGTATATCTGCAAGCGTAATGACCGGAATAGATATCTTACTGTCTGGCCACATAATGATTTCAAAGTCATAAACTAAATTTTTATTTACCTGCAGTGTCACTAGAGCTGTTTCAACATCATCGTATTTATACAAAGTTTTTTGATCTGATTCTTTATTTGTTTTTTTTATGAAGTCTTTTATATCAGCTTTTTTATTTTGTGTACTATCTGCTTGAGGCTGCTCCGTAGAGCTTTCATTTGTAACTTCAGGGTTAGTATTCGTCTTGTTTTTTTCTAATTCTTCTAAATTAATTGAACGAATTGAAGGAAGAGTAAATCCTTCACAGAACTTTTTAGAGCAGCTAGCATGACTGTAGGTTGGAATGCTTATATCCATAGCATTTCTTAACTGTAATTTTTTATTAATTATACTGATAAAGCTTGACTTATTCTCCACATCTTCTTTTTCTTTACTGCTCAACGAATTTGCCTTTGTCTCTACAGGTAAAATATTAAAAATAAAGAACAACACTAGAATAGCTTTTAAACTATTTTGTGATGAACTTGAAAATATATTTTTTCTATTAAAATTCAATGTCGAGCTTTTCTTCTCCAGATAAAACTTTGTTACTTTTTATAACTTACTTAATTACTTTATCGGGAATTTTCTAAACTTAATTTAACAAATTGTGTAGATTTTTATAAAAAAATAAGCATTTGTAAACATATAGCTACAAACGCTTATTTTCGTCCAGGAGTGAATTTAAACTGTTAGTTTATTACTATAATTCTATATCTTTCTAAAGACTTCTTTCTTTAAACTAGTTTAAGCCAATAACAGTTAGTGTCATGTCAAAACTGATGGAGCCAGCAGCATCATCAAGCCCTAAAGAATTTTCATCAAGATCCATAACCATATCAACAGGTGCTTTTTTTGAACCAGCGTTAAATGGAATGCTACTATTTGCAGGAATATTTAATGTATCAGAGTCTTGAGGTGTGAATGCAACAACTGCTCCTGTACTGCTATCGCCAATGGCAGGATAAGCACTTTTTGCATTATTTGTAAGGTTAATGTCAACAGAAGCTGTTGCAGATGCATTAGCCACTGTTAATACAGCCTTAGAGCCGGCATCAGATATACTTACAGTGCTACCACCATTAGGTGCAAAGTCTAACTGGTATTGCTTTGCCCCAGCGGTCGGATCGTTCGATTGGACGTATGAGGTGCTTGATAAGGTTCCGTCGCCCACAATTATGTTATGAGAGGATACGTTTCCGTTTCCAAAATCACCAGATGTTATAACACCAAAATCATTTGCTGCTGCAGATAATTCTACAACAGTTGCTGATGGAATATTAACAGTATAAGTTTCACTGTCTGACACATCTGCCATTACAACATTACTACTGAAGAATGCCATACTTATAGCGATTAATAACGGTAGAGTTCTGCTAAATCTTTTCATAAGTCTAGTTCTCCTTATGTTCTCTTCTAGTAATTTGTTATTTACTATTTGCTACACAGCTTGATTTACAATATTTTTCAGATTAACTCAAGTTTTGTAAATTCAAAAATTTTAGACAAGTACACTTTTGATAAAAGTTTAATATAATAATAAAAAAGGCATGTAGATTAGCCCCTATAACTTATAGTAGTTATAAAAGCTATCCAGACTACTGTTAAACAGCAATCAAAAAAGATTACATCGAAAAATTCGACTTTAAACTTTTACAAAAAAATTCTTTATTTCCTTAATGTCCTTAATAGTTCTTTAATCTAAATCTAAGTTAACAGTCATCATATTCTACTCGTACAATTCAACCTTTAATTGCCTCTTTTTACAGAGAGCAGCTTAGTACACTTAATTTTAATCAAATTATTTCAATCTGAGTTCACTAGTATAAACAAAGCCTAAGATTTTAAAAGTTGGCATTTGGAAAGTTTTGCTATAACTCGCAAAGAATAAGTTATTAGCCTAAGGTTTTTTTAGAGATTTATATGCTTATTACATTGTTTTTATAATATAAGAATTTTATAAAAATGTCAATCTTAAAAGAATTGTCTGTTAATATTCCTTTACATAAGCCTAATGATTTTTATTTTTAATAATATGTTTATACCTGCCAATAAAGCTTTTTTAAACTTTTTACTGTTCTTTAGTTGTAAATAGATTATACTCTTGATTTTTCATTTTCCCTTAATATTTTTTAATAGTTACCAATCTTTTTATCGCCTTTTTCTCGGTGAAATCAAGTTAAACTCGGTATCATAATTGTATCTATTAGCCCCAAGAATGGTTTTATAAAATAGACTATAAGTCAATTCAATATCAACACCAGAAAGATTTATCCCATCATAGCTCCCTGTTATAGCACCTCTATTATTAGCAGCTAAATTATAAAATACATTGTTTCTTGAAAAAGGTTTTCTTCTTGGTGCAAGGTTATTAAACCCAATTCCGCTTACCCTGTAATAATTAGAAAGAAAAGAATCTCCCTTCAACTTTGATTGCAAAAGCCAGCTATTATTAGACTTTACACTTACAGTTACAGTATTAGAATCATAAAACTTATTAATATTAAACACGTCAGAAGGTGACAGCTCTACATATAGAGGAGAACTTACATTTAAATATTGTCTATTTTCAGTTGTAAAAACAAAATCCGCAGAGTGCGTTTTTTTAATATTGCCATTTTTTTTATACA
Organism: Candidatus Gastranaerophilales bacterium; assembly: GCA_028277625.1. GTDB lineage: Bacteria > Cyanobacteriota > Vampirovibrionia > Gastranaerophilales > JANQFW01 > JANQFW01. Next base: position 43,730 of record JANQFW010000137.1, read on the forward strand.
AATTCAAATATACTCTATGCTTATAAGTAGTATCGCCATAATCAGCTTCATAAGTAGTATAAGTAATTTCAAAGTCTATGTTTTCTTTAGATTTTATACTTTTTTTTATTAATGTAGCTCTGCTTGGATGTTGAAAAGTATTTATATTTTTAAACACCCCCATTTGCTCAGGTCCTCTTACCCGCAGCCTGTAAGTTGGCTGTTCAGGAAGTCGCACATCTATAGTTGGACCGTTTCCACTAATTTTTTGTGTTAAATATGTTTCTATAGAGACCCCTAGACTATGCTCTTTTTTACTTTTTCCTTTTATTTTAGCTCTACAATATGATATAAAAATATTTCGTGGCCAGTCAGCTATTGGAGAAGGAGCGGAACAGTATACTTTTCGCAGCCGAATGCCAGCCTGAGCTTCATTTATAAAGCCAAATAATACTACTATTAAAAAGAAAGATATAACTAAAAATTTTTTCACTGCTTCCACATCTTTATTTCAATTTTGTCCTTATTATAAGGATATAAATTTTTTATCAACACTTAAATACAGAGTTTAGATTAAATTTAATAGTAATGACCTACCGAAGTCTAATTTTTCAAAACAATATTAAACTATTTTAGTTCAAGCCAACTATGCTAAAAACAACATTAAAATTTATAGTCTGGGGTATATCGTTGATATCAAGAGTGGACTCATCCAAGTCCATTTTTAAGCTCAAAGCTGCAATTTGATCATCAAAAGCAATGTTTGAAGAAGCTGGAATAGCTAAATTTTTAGAATCTTGAATGGTAAATTGAGTACCCTGACCCGCACCAAGTTTTGGGAACTCTGACTGGTTATAATCTGTAAGGTTTATACCAACTTCTGTTTGATTTTCATCTGACAGAAGAAGTTTAGCAATATTATCTTCTGAAATTATGTTTATATCCATAGAGTCAGAAGAAAAGGTTAACTTGAATTGCTTATTAGCAACTGCTTGCGGATTATTTGTTCTTATATGAGAGTTGTTATTTGTTCCATCACCAAGAGTAATAACGTGTGCAGACTTGTTACTGATTCCGTACTCGTTACTTTGTATAGTTCCAAAATCTGTTTTATCTGATACTAGCTGAAGGCTTGTAGTATGTGGTATTGTCAGAGAAAAACTCTCATTGTCAGCTATATCAGCAAAGCATTGTTTTGGAGAAAGAATAAATATCAACATCAATAATAGAGGTAGAATTATTCTTATCATATTCATCCTTGTTAAATTTTAAATATTATTCGTAAATAATATTTAAATCTAAATTTTTAATTTTAATGCTAGATGTATTTTATTTTGGACATAATAAATATATAAACTTCTTGTCTATTATAAAAGCTTAGTTTTAAACTTTCAAGGCTAAGCTTAATTTTTTGTCTACAAAAATTACGGATTCCTTTACGATATAAGGCTAAAGCATAAGATTACAAAAGTTAATATTATAAATTTTGTGGCAATAGTATACAAAATTCAGACCCTATACCTATTTCAGACTGAACTTTAAAGCACCCATCGTGAGCATCACTAATCAATTTGCATAGATATAAAGAAAGACCGCCTCCTATTTTCCTTTCGATCAAATGAGCCATTGCATATCGCTCAAGAAGCTTTTCTTTTAGCTCAGGAATAATACCTGGTCCAGTGTCAGATATACAAATACGAAAAATGTCCTTTTTAACAAAAGCCTTAACTATAACAGTACCACCTGATGGAGTATAAGTTATAGCATTATCCAACATATAGTGAACAGATTTTTTAACTTCGTTTACATCAAAGTAAACTAGAGGAAGGTTTTCTTGAATATCTATTTTAAAATCAAGAAACTTAGCTTCAATTGTTTTTTTAAATGGCTCAACAACCTCTTTTATAATATTTTCAGCATTATATTTATCTATTTTAAGTGTTTTTTTTCCTGATTCATAATAATAAACGTCAAGAAGTTTCTTTAAAAGTGTAATAATATCCTGATTATTTGTTAACATCTCTTCTATTATAAACTTATAATTGCCAAGAGACTGACTTTCTGATTGTTTTGCTAAAAATTCTAATGCTTTATTCTCGCTAACCAATGGAACCTGAAGGTCATGAGCAAGAGTTGCAATAAACGTGTCTCTTAATTGGTTAATTTCTGTAATTTTTATAATATCCCAAATAACAGAAACAACTGACTCTGCGATACTTTCTATCAAATTAATTTCATAGCCACTCCAGTGTCTTTCTTTAACATCGCACATAACAAGAATGCCAAAAATTTTTACATGCTTGTTATATCTACTAAATGGAACTGCCAGTAAAGATTTTACTTTGTATTTGTAAAAAAAACCTTTTACGTGCTTATTATCTTTATAGTACTCGTCTATATTAGAAATTATTAGTTTTCTATTTTGCTCAGCATGTCCAATAATATCAGCTAAGAATAAATCTGGCAGCTGCTCTTTTTTGATATAAACAAGATTTACACTGTTCAAGTATTCATACTTAACTGAAGGCTTTTCAAACTTGTGCGTTGGAGTTTCTAAAAATAAAGTTCTTTGAATCTTAAAAATAATACATATTTGAGTAATAAGATAATTGTATATAGATTCAAAATCTTGTGAAACCTTGATAGCACTTACAATTTGCCTTAATATTTTTTCTTTTTCAGCCGTTTTACTTATCTCGATGTTATATTTATACATAAACTCACTATTTTGATTGAATTCCTTTGTTAAAAGACCTATTTCATCATTTGATATTATTTTTAGAGGTGTAGGCTCTTTGCCCGGTATATTTTTCAAAATTCCTTCTATAATATTTGTTAATGGTTTTGTAATTTTTAAAGTTAAAATATAGCCTGATATAATCAAAATAAGGAAGATAACAAAAAACATATATTTAAAATATGAGTGGAAGTCAAAACCCAAAAATACAGCTGTATATAAAATTGTGAAAAAATACAGTATACTTATAAAAAGGCCATGATATAGCATGAATTTATGTTTTATACTAAAAAAGTGAGTTGTAAAAATTATATCTTTAATCCCTATATATATTAAGGATAAAGCCCAAATGTGTATAAAATGAAGAATAAACCTGTATTCAGATTGGATATAAAATAATGAAGGCTCAAATATTTCAGAAAAAGCTAAAATAGCTATGCCTATTACAAAGGGTGAAAATAATGATAACTTTTGCCCGACTCTTAAATCAAAATATATAAACGCACACAGTACAAATAAAGCGATATACATTGTTTCAAACGGTAAACTCAATGCAAGAGCTCCAAAGTAAACACCCTGATAATTTAACAACAAAGCTAGACTAAAGGTATATACAAAATAAAAAAAATAAACTTTTCTTTGAAAATGTGCAGAATCAATGCTTATAGACGAATTAAAATAAAAAATGGGCAATAAAACACCCGAAAGAATGGAGAAAGATTCAGCATACCAAAATATAAACTGCAAAGTAATAGTATCTGAATAAATAACATGAAAAAGCTCAAACACAGCCCCAGACAGAAAGCTTGCCGCTAAAAACACCATTCTTTTATCGTTTATTTGTTTGTATAAAATATGTGTTTTAATAAATAAAGAAAGCTCTATTATTATAATTATTATACCCAAAAGAACGTTATGAACAGGCTGGAACATTATGTTATTGGCATAGACAACAATTGCTCCTAATATCGTTAAAGCAGCTAATAATACGAAATAAAATTTCGTATATAGAATTTTATTCACAAAGAAAAGCATAGCAAACTTATTATTTGCCATTAACAAAGAAAGGTCATTGTACACAAATACAAAATACAAAGTTAGTATAATCAACCAAAGGTGATAACTACCTGTATATTATAGGTGTACTGATAATATGATAATATTTCAAAGTTTGTTAGAGTCAATCTTTTTTAGTGATTATCTATGTTAATAATACTTTTTATCATATTATTTTTATTTTTTGGACTTAATCAAAATACACCCGAGCCTAAAAAAAGAATAACTGTTGTTTTTCCGTCTGTAAGCAATTATAGTTTTTTCTCACTTTATCACAAGGCAATGAAAGCAGCTGCGGAAGATTTAAATATTGACCTTACTGTTTACTGGTCAAACTGGAACTTTACAAGAATGACTTACCTTATAAATAAAGCTGTTAACTCCTCCCCTAGGCCGGACGCAATAATCTTTAACAACTTTTCTAAAAAAGGCTTATACTGGATACAAATAACCAATAGAGCTAAAGTCCCTAATTTTATAATTAACGTACCAATATCAGCTGAAGGTAGAAAATTATCGGGAAAACCCAGAGAAAAATATACATACTGGATAGGTCAAATAACGCCTGATAATTTTATTGAAGGTTATAACCTTTCATCTAATCTACTTAAGACTGCCAGAGCTAATATAAAAGGGAAACTATACGTCCTTGGCATAGGAGGTGTTGATACAACCGTATCAACCATTGAAAGGTTCAGAGGGTTACAGGTTGCAGCAAAAGAGGTAAAAAATATTAAAATTATTGGCCATGTTCCTGCTAACTGGGATAAGGCTCTTGCGAAGGAAAGGTTTATAGCCGTAAAAACAACACAAGATCCTAGATTAAACGTTGTTAGTGTTGCAAGCAATACTATGGCTTTTGGAGTTATAGAAGCTGCAAAAGAGTTAAAAATTAAACTTAACTCCGATTTATTTGTGGGTACGTATGGCTGGGATAAAAAAACAGCTAATAAAATAAAGAAAAAAGAGCTTGTAGCTACAATTGGTGCTCATTTTTTTGAAGGTGCATGGGTAATAATACTTTTGCATGACTATTTGCATGGGATTGACTTTGCCAATGAAAAAGTAGTTTGGATAACTAAAATGCTTTTAATGGATCAAACTAATGTTTATGAGTATGAAAAGCTGATTCAGCCTGAAAAATGGTATAAAATTAACTTTAAAGACTTTTCTAAAGTTTATAATAAAAAATTAAAAAAATATGATTTTAACTTGCAGCAATTTTTGCCCTATATCTTATGAAAAATTATTTTTTATTTGCAAATCACTCTAATATCACGGAGAATATATAAGTATGGTGAAATAAAATTTTTGAGTCATGGTGTAGCAGGAGGAAATAATGCGAGAAAACTGGTCAAGTAGTCTGGGGTTTTTCTTAGCCAGTGTAGGAAGTGCAATCGGATTGGGTAATATCTGGCTTTTCCCATGGAGACTTGGCGAATATGGAGGGATGAGCTTTTTAATTCCTTACTTAATATTTTCGTTTGTGTTCATCCTCTTTGGCTTAATGGCAGAGCTAGCTTTTGGTCGTATGCACCAAAAAGGTACCATAGGTGCATTTCAAAATGTTTTCTCTCAAGGTAACCAAAATCTGGCAACTTTTTTAGGTGGTTTTCAAACACTTTCAATGTTTGGTCTTGTAGTATTTTACTTTATAGCTCTTGGATGGGTTATCTACTATTTTATGCTTATATTATCAGGAAATATGGCCAACATTGACGCAGAAAGAACATTTTCTTCTTTTGCCGGATCTCCACAGGTTGTGCCATGGCATGCGATAGCTATTATTTTAACAATTGTAGTTGTTGCGTCAGGTGTACAAAAAGGATTAGAGCGCCTGAACAAATTTGCAATACCTCTTTTATTTATACTTTTTATAGTTCTTTTATTTAATAGTTTATCCTTAGCCGGTGCAGAAAAAGGTATTGAATATATGCTACAGACTAAATGGACCAAACTATGGGAGCCAGCAACCTGGGTTATGGCACTAGGGCAAAGCTTTTTTACTGTAAGTCTTGGCGGAATGTTTATATATGGAAGTTATCTCTCTAAAAAGGCTGATATTCCAAGCTCTGCATTTTGGATTGTTACTACTAACTTTTTAGCGTCTATGCTTGCTGCACTGGTGATAATCCCTGCTGTTTTTGCATTTAATTTTGATCCTGCTAAAGGGCCCGGATTATTGTTTATAACACTGCCTCAGTTATTTAATACAATGGCTGGCGGACAATTTTGGGGAATATTATTTTTCTTTAGTGTTACACTAGCTGGTATGTCTTCAGCCGTTAACTTATTAGAAGCCCCTGTTGAAGGAGTTATGCATTGTTTTAATATAAAAAGAAAGCTTGCAACTATCATAGTCGCGACATTAGCATTTATTGCAGGCTTGCCATTAGCTCTTAATATGGATTTTTTCGGAATATGGGCTGATGCTGTAACTATTTATATTTACCCTTTAAGTGTTTTGGTTATTATTTTAGTTGCTCAATGGGTTTTAGGTTCTGATAAAATACTTGAAGAAATAAATCAAGGTACTAAAATTCCTATAGGCAAGTGGGTGATTAATCATTTAAGGTACGGATTTGTTGCTATTGGTTTTCTGGTAATTATTCTTGGTATTTTATACAAAGGAATAGGCTAGAAACAAATCTTTATCAATATCAATAAAAGAGCAAGCTTCTCGGCGAAGTTGACGCAAAGCGAGTCCAAACAAAAAATTTCCCCTTGCTAGGGGGTTGGGGGTAGATATAAAGTGAGAAAAATATTAGATTCAGTTTTAGACAACAAAAGATTAACTAAAGCTAATGCTATAGATTTATTTTCAAATACGCCCTGGACAGAAATGGTTAAAGCTGCCCATCAAAAGAGGATTCAATTAAACGGTAAAAAATACGCCTCTTATACAGTTTTTAAAACCTTAAACTATACAAATATCTGTAAAATAAACTGCAATTATTGTGGATTTAAATGCTCGCAGGACTCAAAAGGTGCATTTGTTTTATCTTTAGAAGAAGTAGAAGAAGCAGCAAAAGATTGCCAAGCTAACAAGATAAACCAAGTACTTTTCCAAGGTGGAGTTAACCCAAACTTAAATATTGATTATTATTTAGATTGTTTAAGTATACTTAATAAAAAATACCATCTGCATGTTCGAGGCTTTTCTCCTGTTGAACTTATTGAATTCTCAAAAATTTTTAATCTGCAAATGCCAGACTTAATTAATAAATTTAAAAACGCCGGGCTTTGTTCTGTTCCAGGCAGTAGCGCAGAAGTTATGACGCCTAAAATGAGAACACACCTTTCACCTAACAAGCCTTCAGCACAGTTATGGTGTGAAGCTATGCAACGTATAGCAAATGCAAAGTTGCAAAGTTCTTCCAGTATGATTATAGGATCAAATGAAACAATTACAGATATAGTTGAACACCTTGACTATATTCGAACATTGCAAGATAAAACAGACCATATAAATAGTTTCATTCTCTGGACCTGGCAAAGGCAAACTGATTTTCCAATAAGGCATGTCTCTGGTGTTGAGTACTTAAAAACATTGGCTTTCTGCAGGTTATACCTTGATAATATTAAACATATTGAAGTAAGCATATTAGCCCTTGGCAAAGAAGTAGGTGAGATTGCACTAAACTGCGGAGCTGATGATATTAGCAGCATAGTTATTAATGAACAGGTATTAAACTCTAAAGGTTTAACAACTACTGAAGAAGCAGAGATTTTTATAAAAAATGCCGGTTATATCCCACTATTAAGAGATTTTAACTATTAAAAAAAGAATCCCCTTCATAATCATTATGACTTAAGAGGATTCTTTGTATTTTAAATTTTAAAAGTTTTATATGCCCATTTTTTTATGCATAGTTTTTTCAAGTTCTATACCTATACTAATCATAGAAAAACCCGATACCAGCAAGTGAACTCCAAACAACAGACCTATAGTCCATTCTGCTATTGCTGGCATGCCACTAATAATTATAGCTGCTAAAAGTATAGTCATAAGGCCGCTAAGCAATACATACCCCCAGCTTTTTAGAGGTTTAAGCGTATATGCCAAAAATATTTTAGACACCCCTTCAAAGCTAAGGTATATAGTTAGCAACAAGGTTAAAATATAAATACCCTGTTCTAAAAATCTAAGCATAAGCGCACCAGCTATAATTGTAAGAGTTCCAGCCAACACTGAAGGCCAAAATACACCTTTTTCATCTTTAAGCTTAAATGCTCTAAATGCCATTGCGCAGCCTGCTAGCAAAAGAAAAATTCCTGCAAAAAGACCTAAGCCAATTGTAGTAAGCTGAGGAAGTGCAATCGCAAGCATACCAAGAATTACAAGCAACATGCCTTCAATAATAAAATACCATCTATTTTGCATTATAGAATCTAGCATTTGTCTATCTCCTTAAGTAAGGTTTAATAGTAAAATTTTTTATATTGCTTTTTCTTAATGGAAAATAATAACAAAATTCTCTGTACTTACCATTAGAGGAAAAGATTATATAAAAATACAAAATTCTAAAAATTTAATACCCAACAGGGCATATTTTTAAATTTTTAGAATAATTCACTTATATCAGTTGATTTAAGTTGTTATAATCTTTATCACCCTTTTTTTTAACAGGTAGACTAATTTTAAAACTGAAAAATAAATATTTGTAAAAACATGCTAAAATCTTAATTGAGCACTAATTTATTTATTCTAAGTTCTAAATTTTTTTGATTAAATAAGCTTAAGGTATTCTTAAAAAAAATCTTTTAATAAAATCTTGAACCAGAGTAAATATTATATTAGCTTAAAAAAATTTAAAAATATTTACATTATTTTTAGATTATAGTAGTATTAATAAATGAAAATGTATGCCGAAGTGGTGAAATTGGTATACACGCATGTTTC
>JANQFW010000144.1 GCA_028277625.1 Candidatus Gastranaerophilales bacterium
TGCAAAATCCAATATTTTTAATCATAATATCATTCCTCATTTTTTGGAATGATATTTATGACGTTTTATTTTTCACTTTGTTTCAGACCACTACCAAAAATATATTATTCTACACGCTCTACTCCTTTTCCTATAGGCCTAGCATGTGTAGTTGTTGCTATACCCACACCAGTTACACCCGGCCCTATAGGAAAAGGAGCACCCTCCGCCGTAGCGAAAAGACCTAATGCAATTGAACCACCTAAGTATGCAGCTCTTTCTACCACTCCTAGCCAAGAATCATGCTTCTTCATCTGTGCATTTGCTTTATCCATCTCTTCTTTTAGCGAGTCTAATGTTATTAAACCTCTTTCAGGCTCTACAGGATCAGATTCAGAGCCTATTCTTTTATTAAGATATATCAATCCACCGGTAAGTTTATTTTTCAATTCTCTCTTCTTAGACTTGTCTTTATCAACTTTGGCTGCTTCAAGATCCTCTACTATTGTGTTCAAATAGGCAACACACTTTCCAACTTCACCTATGTTTTTAAACGCCTCTGATTTATTTACTAGTCTATCATTAATATTTGCCACCTCTTTTTTCAAAAACTCAGTTGGCCAGTGACGCATCAAGTGAGTTTTCATTAAGTGAGGGTGCAAACTTGGCTCTCGCTGCTCACTGGCAGCAATAAAAAGGCTAGAATATTCAGCACTAGCTGGAAGTTGAACAGACACAGAAGAACGTGGCACATCTCCTAAAACTAATCCCCTTAAGCTTTCTAATTTTTCCCTGTTAGTATGCTGCTCAATTAAAAGTCGTCCAATAAGTGCCTCAGCATTTGTTAATCCTACTTCAAGGTCCTCAAAAAGCTTTTCTTTATTTGATTGAGGTGGCCTTTCAGCCTCTGCTTGCTGGCCTGGTTCTTTAGGGCTTTCGCTTGATCCTTTAGGGCTTGTAGGCTTATGCCCTGCAGCCTTATGGGGTTTTGGTCCTTTAAAAGCAATATTAGTACGGTTATTAATATAAGAATAATTAAGCATTCCTTCTCCTTAGATATTATTATTACAAAATTAAATAATATACAAAGAAAAAAAAATATTCAATTAAATATTAAATTTTGTATACTTATTACCACAGCTAAATAGATAAAAAATTTTTTCTATTTTCCAGCATTTTTTGTCTATTCAGTTCTTTTGCCATTCTGTCATACAACACCAAATTAATAGTAGCACCCAAGTTCAAAGTAAACTTTGTAGGAACCATAATAACATCCTCACAATATTACTAGTCATTTCACCCACCTATAACCTAAATAAAACCTGGTTTTTATACAAAAAAATAATAAAAATTTCAAAAATATTGATATAATAACAAAAAAATTGCACAAAATAAAAAAACATAGTGACTATAAGCAAAATATAATAGTTAATTGTTGCTTAATTTCCTCCATACTAATGGTGTCAAAACAAACAAAATTTAATAAATTAGAAGTGTGGAACATACTTTATCGGGTAACGGGGATGAGAATTTTTAAAATATTTGAAAATAAATATATGAGATATATTATAAAAGATCAAAAACTGATACTTTTTACAACACTTGTTTTTTTATTAGCCTCTGTTATTTATGCTTGCGGATTCAACAATAAATTATACAAATCCAGTGCCAAAATTTGGATTAAAAAACCTACAGTCCAAATAGAAAACGGGTATGATGCCTCACTAGAATCAGGATTAAATTTAAAAGACCAAAAAGAAATCTTAAAGTCAAAAACTCTAAATAA
>JANQFW010000085.1 GCA_028277625.1 Candidatus Gastranaerophilales bacterium
GACTTTTTAATATATGCTCACTCATAACTATTATTATACTGCAAAGCAACGCTTTGCATAGATTACGACCCAAGGGTCGGGGAATTCTCTTCGATTAAAACAATTACTTTATATAATTGGGTAAAGGAAACAGAAAAAAGAATTAAATTAAAATTTGGTAATGTGCTAACGATGGTGGTTCTGGAAAGAACCTTTTTTATTTTGTTCAATTATTGAGTTTGCCTACGTCACAAAAACATATTAATTGGGCTCTTTTGAGATTTCTTTTGGCTGAGCTTTTTTAGGTTCAGCTACAGTAGATTTAGATGTTTTTTTCTTTTTATTATTCATTCCTTCAAGGTATTTTGATGTTTTCTTAAGCTCTGAAAGACCTTTGAGTACTTTGCCTTTCTCACTGCTTGTTAAGCTATGGAAGTTCTTAAGGGTATATTTAAGTAGCGCTTTACGGTTTTGCTCAACTTGTTTGAGAATTTTAACTTTTAGTAATCTATTAGTAAGCTTGTTGTTTATCCAGTTTGCTATGCTATTGCCTATTACACAGCTAACGCCAGAAATTGTAAGAATAAGAGGAATGGCAATATTCTTACTCATTTTATTAGTTGTTTTATGGTCTTTTATAACATGAGCTGCCAAAAATGTAATAGCACCTGCTACTGCCGTTGAAATTACAGTGTGCGCACCTTTATTTATTTTATTATCAAAGCCGCTTTCTCGTGCTACTTGATAGCCGGCAAGTGTACCTAAGCCATTATCTAGTACAGCCCCCCAAACGACAGGCTTATTATTTGAGGCTTTAGATATATCTTCGTAGTCAAAAGTTGAGAGTAAATTTAGTTTAGCTTCAAGGTTTAGATCTCTTTTTAGTGACTTAACTGGAAAAATTTTTTCGGCTGTTAAGCCGGATGCTATGCCACCAAGTACCGCACCTATGGGTACAGCCATTGTATGCAGCCATTCATTTCCCAGAGAATTTGCCTTTGATGGAATTAGTTTGGGTAATAATTTATAGCAACCATATCCCCCTCCGATGGTGCCACCAATCATTAGAAAATTATTGAACAGAACATTAAATTTTTCTTTTTTTTGTGCGTTTTTATAGTCATTTCTTGTTTGATACATCCCTGCAGGTGCAATAATAGCAGCTGTTGTAGCAGTAGGAATATGTTCTTTATTCTGTTCTACCAACTTTTTACAATCTCTTCCTAGTTGGTTGAGCCGGCTTGAATTTAAATTAAATTTTCTAAATTCAAAATTTGTCATTCTGCCCTAAACTATTTTATATTTTGTGTTTCACTAAAATTAAAACCTGAAAAAAAAATTATTGCCATATATGTCAAAGGTTTCTAAACATAAATATACATTAAGATAAACTTATTTATTTTTCTTAACACTTTTATATTTTTTTCTTTTTTTGTTTTAATATAAAATTAGAATTCAACAAGGGAATAGAAACAATTGAACGATAAACCATAAATATTTCTCTAAAAAGAGTGAAATGACTTTAAACAGTATGCATAATTTAATAATTTAATAAATGGAAACAAAAATTTTTGTTTCTTCTTTAAACTGGTTTTATAAGTGATAGATAAAGGAATAATGATTTGATACAAGATACTTTTAAAAACTCTTGGTTTTTGAACGTCAGGGGTGACATTTTATCTGGTATAACGGTTGCATTAGCACTTATACCGGAGGCTATAGCTTTTTCATTAATTTGTGGCGTAGATCCTATAGTTGGGCTGCACGCATCATTTTGTATAGCTGTAGTAATAGCATTTTTAGGCGGTAGGCCGGGGATGATATCCGCAGCGACTGGAGCTATGGCTCTTGTACTGGTTTCTTTAGTTAGAGACTATGGCATTGAATATATGTTTGCAGCTACAATCCTTACTGGCATATTGCAGTTTATACTTGCACGCTTGAGGTGTGGTGAGCTTATTAATTTGGTACCGCATTCAGTGGTATTAGGATTTGTTAATGCACTTGCTATTTTGATTTTTATGGCTCAATTACCTCATTTTGTAGGTGCATCTTGGATTATGTATGCAATGGTGGCTGCGACGCTTGCTATAATTTATTTATTACCCAGAATTATCAAAGCTGTACCTTCTGCATTGGCTGCGCTGATATTTATGATAATTTTTACTTTAGTAACAGGTATAAACGTTAAAACAGTAGGCGATATGGGAAGTATCACAGCCTCTTTACCTATGTTTCATCTGCCTACGATATCACTAACTCTTGATACACTTATGATTATTCTTCCGTATTCGTTTACTCTTGCTATAGTTGGTATAATTGAATCTTTATTAACTGCAACAATAGTTGATGAAATGACTGATACAAAAAGTGAAAAAAATACAGAAGTTCAGGGGCAAGGTATTGCAAATGTTGTAGCCGGTTTCTTTGGAGGTATGGCCGGGTGCGCTATGATTGGTCAGTCTGTGATAAATATTAAATCCGGTGGTAGATATAGACTTTCAACCTTGACATCAGGGGTTGTGCTTTTATTTTTAATTTTGTGCCTTAGCAGTGTTGTAAAAGCAATACCGATAGCTGCTCTTGTTGGTGTAATGATAATGGTTTCTATCAGTACATTTGAGTGGAAGTCGTTTAGAGAATTAACCAAAATGCCTAAGAATTGTGCTATATCAATGGTTTCTACAATGTGTGTGATTGTGTTTTCTCATAATTTAGCTTTAGGTGTTTTTTCCGGTATGGTTATAAGCGCACTTGTTTTTGCTTGGAAGACCAATCAGGTGGGGGCTAAGACCAACTTGATTAAGCAAGACGGGGTGGATCACGTTCATTATAAGATACATGGTCAACTTTTCTTTGCTTCCAGTTCTAAATTTGTCGACATATTTAATTATTCGGAAGATTCCCAAAATATAATAATTGATTTTGAAGTCTCTAATGTGTGGGATTATACTGCGGTAAACTGTATTATAAAAGTTAAAGAAAAATACGAAAAGCAAGGTAAGACTTTATCAATAACCGGATTGAACAAGCAGAGTATTTCTGTGATTAACAAAGTTGATGAGTCTTTATTAAAACTGCAAGCATAAAATAAATTTTATAAGCATTATCTAGGGAAGATACAATTTTGTATCTTCCCTAGTTTTTATAAAAATTTTTTGCATATTTATCTATATGATCTTTTAACTTTTGATGTTTTAAAGAGTTATAGTCTGTAACATCAAACAAGTATGGGGTAGGCAACTCGTCTAATTCTGTTAATAATTCTGCGCTGATATTTTCTTTGCTGTAAATTGCAAAATCAATGTCAGAGCCTCGCTCATAAGTACCAAGTGCCCTAGAACCGTATATTTTGACTTCTTCTATTTCTGGATAACGGCTAAAAAACTCTCTTAAAAGTTTTATTGTTTTCTCAGGTAGCCCAAAATCCATTTTATAATCTTTCTTTAAAGTAACTATGAACCTGCTCGATAGAAGGTACATAGTTATTAACAATATGATCAATGGCAGTTTTAGCATTCTCTTCGCTGTATGTATGCGACATTAAGTTTCTATCCTCAAGCATATCAATCCATACCTGGCCATCTTCTATTATTTCATTGGTAAATGCCTGTTTTATGGTTTCTCTTGGCATGTTTACTTTGATTCCTTCATGTTTAAGAAAGTCTTTCATTGTTTTCCAGCCAAGCTCGTATGTAAACTCAAATGCCTGTATCATCGCCATTTGATATATTTCATTATTATTATCTTTTTTGTATACTTCAATAACCATTTTTAGCTTATTAAAAGCATTTTCAAAATTTTCAAATCTTTGCTTCCATCTTACTTCAAGCATTTAAGACTCCCAATTTTTATAATAATTTATTTTTGCCGTCTTCTGTATACATATTCATTCTTGACTTAGCTATATCTGCTATTAGCTCAAAAAATTTTTCTTTATCAACTGATAATAAATCTTCTAAAGAGGTTAAACTGTCTTTTAGCCCGTTGGATGCATTTAAGACATTTTGTATATTATTAGTTATCATATCTTGCGCTAGTTCAACATTAGTGGCAGCAAGTCTTGTGCTGTCCCTAAAGCCGCTGGCGGCTAATTTGAGGGCAAGTTCTTTGACGTCTCTATCGGGATAGTTATTAACATAAGAATATAATGCCTGGCTCAAAAACAATGGCATGTGGCTTATTAGTGCAACTGCACTATCATGTTGTTTAGCGTCTGCTACGACTGCTTTAGCGCCGGTGTTGTTTATTATATTTGTTAAAATACCTATATCTTGTTTATTAGTGTTTTTTGAGGGGGTTAATACCCATTTAGCCTCAATATATAAGTCATCTAATGCGCTATCTATGCCTTTATATTCAGTACCAGCCATAGGATGCCCGCCGATGAATTTTATAGGCTTTTGTAGGTTATCTACATATTCCATTACAAAGCTTTTTAAGCTTGCAACATCTGTTATGATAGCATTTGCATCGGCATGATCGATAACATTATCAATCATAGTTTTGATTTTATTAATAGGAGTGCAGATAAATATTATATCTGCACTCTTTATAACACTTAAATCAGTTGAGTAAACATCCGCAAGCTTTTGTTCTTTTGCTTTTTGGATAGTTTCTTCTCTTCTGGCAATAGCAATAAGCTCGTACTGTTTATTTTTTAAGCTTTTTAAAATAGAGCCGCCGATTAGCCCCAGTCCTATTACTGCTATTTTTAAGTTTTTATCCATTTATTTTACTGCTTTTTCTTTTTTTACAAGCAAGTCAACAATTGAGTTTAACTCTTTCATTACAGATTGGAACATAGGAATGTCCAAGCTTTGTCCACCATCAGAGTATGCTTTATCCGGTTCATGGTGAACTTCTATCATTAGGCCATGTGTGCCTGCCGCAATAGCAGCTTTTGACATTGGTTCTATCAAGTATCTTCTTCCTGTTCCATGACTTGGGTCTACCATTATTGGCAGGTGAGAGTATTTTTTAACAATTGGCACTACTGATAAATCTAATGTATTTCTTGTATACTTGGCATCTATACCTTTTACGCCCCTTTCGCAAAGGATAACGTTAGGATTGCCTGCGTACATAATATGCTCTGCAGCTAAGAGGAATTCTCTTATGGTTGCAGCTGCACCTCTTTTTAGCATAACAGGCTTATTGCATTGTCCAACAGCTTTTAAAAGCTTGAAGTTTTGCATGTTTCTTGCGCCAATTTGAACAATATCAGCATATTTGCATACCAGACCAACATCTTGGCTGTCCATTACTTCTGTAATTATTAATAATCCTGTTTGATCGCTTGCTTCTTTTAAGTATTTTAATCCTGTTTCCTCTAGGCCCTGGAAGTCATAAGGGCTTGTTCTCGGTTTAAATGCACCGCCTCTTAAAACTTGAGCTCCGGTTTCTTTGATTGCATGAGCTACTTTTAAAAGACCTTCTTTGTTGTCTTCTACGCTACAAGGACCGGCCATAACAACAGGAGGGTGATCTCCACCTATTTTTACACCCCTGCCGAGGTCAATTATTGTATCGTCTTTTTTGCTTTCTCTGCTTGCAAGCTTAAAAGGCTCTTGAATAAGCTGAATTTCTCTTACGCCTTCCATTGCAGCAATTGTTGCAGGATCAATAAGCCTTTTATCGCCTATTGCCGCAATAACGGTCATTACATCTCCACGGTTAAGAATGGTTCTAAAGCCTAAGTTTTCCATTCTTCCGACAACTTTTTGTATCTCTTCTTCAACCGCTGACGGTTCCATTATAATTATCATTTTTTTACCTCCGGGGCTATTTAAAATTCACCAGTATAAATAATAATCTAAAAAAATATTAGTGTAAAATTTAACTATCCACCACCAAAGAAGCCAACAATCTCTATTGTGTCACCGTCTTTTAAAACAGTACTTTCGTAGGCGTCTTTAGGCACTATTTCTAAGTTTTTTTCTACAACAAACATCGAATTCGTTTTTATGTTTAAACTTTCCACAACATCATTTATTGTGCTGGTTGGTATGAATTCTTTTTCTTGCGCGTTAACAGTTACTTTTATTTTGCTATTCATACATTCCTCAAAATACAAACTAAAATAATAACACTTCTACTCTATCACCTTCATATAACTTAGTGCAATCAGCAGGTAATTTAACGTAGCCGTGAGCTTTTACAAGGGTTGATAAGCTTGATGGCTTTCCTGCATAAGGATATGCTGTTATTCTGCCATTATCTTGTTTTTTTAATCTTACTCTTATGTAGTCATCAGTATCCAGTGGTGACTCCACATCTTTTTCTAACACTGCGTCAAGCCTTACGTTGTCTTTGTGTTCCTGCCAAAAAGACCTTGGATTGCCAGCTAATTGAACAATTAAAGACTTTATAAAAACTAAAAATGCTGTAACGTTAGCTGCTGGATGGCCTGATAATCCTATAACAGGCTTTTCTTCTATATAAGCTAATAGTGTATGCTTGCCCGGGCGCATTGCTATATCGTTAGATATCATTCGAGAGTTTTTAAAGTCTTTAATGACTTCGTAAGTAAAGTCATCAGCACCAATGGAGCTGCCACCTGAGATGATTACTACATCAGACGTTTTTACAGCTTTTTCTATAGATTTTTTTATCATATCAGGATTATCTTTGATAATAGGCATTATTTCACTGATTCCACCTAGTTGTTTAACCAGGCCCCTTAATACATAGCTGTTTGTTTCATAAATTTTACCAGGCTCTAGCTTTTCATTAATATTTAAGAGTTCATCACCAACAGGTTGAACTGATATAACAGGTTTTTTAAATACTTTAACTTTTTTAAATCCAAGATTAATCATTCCACCAATGTCGAGTGGCCTTACTTTTCTTTGTTTTCTGATAAAAATATTGCCTTGTTTTATATCATCGCCTTTTTTATAAACATTTTCGCCTGAGATTATGCTTTTAAAAACTCTAATGCATTTTCCTTCAACTGATGTAAATTCAGGTGATACAACTGCGTTGGTATTTTGAGGCAGTAAAGTTCCTGAAGATATTTTTATTCCTTGATTTTTTTCTAGTTTAATTATTTTATTATTTGTTATATGGGTGTCTTCAACAATTTCTATGCAAACGGGATTTCCATCGTCTGCAAGTGCAACATCTCCTGAGTTTATAGCATATCCGTCAGTCTGGGCTAAGTCATGTGTAGGCAAATCAAATTGTGCCACAATATCATCATATAAAATTCTGCCTAATGAATCTGATACGCAGATTTCTTCGCTTTCTAATTTTTTATCGCCAAGTTCATTTAAAAATTTGTTTAATGCAATATCCACACTCTCATAATTTGTCGGGTTATCATTATCTATACTATACATTTTAAACTCCACAACTTTAACTACTTTCATTATACTTTAAAAGAAAATTTTTAAACTCTGGTTTGTATTTTCAAAATACTTGCTATATCATTATTTAGTAGTTTTAACTTATTTTATTACTTCCTTTGAAAATAAAAGGAGAAAATATGTCCAAACAAGCATTTGCTCTGGAAAGTTATATTGACCATACAATTTTAAAGCCGGAAGCTACTATTGAGGATATTAAAAATACTTTAGATCAGGCGAAGAAACATAATTTTGTAGCAGTATGTATAAATCCTGCATATATAAAACTTGTAAAGGATTATCTTAAAGATGCTGATGTAAAAATTGTTACTGTTATAGATTTTCCTCTAGGGGCAGGTACGCAAGAATTAAAAGAATTTGAAACAGAACAATCGATTAAACACGGTGCTGATGAAGTTGACTTGGTTATCGATGTTGGTGCTATAAAAAGCAAGGACTATGCTAAGGCTCAAAAAGACATTGAATTGGTTGTTAACAAAGCTAAGGGACGCATTGTGAAAGTAATTCTTGAAACAGACTTGCTGACAAAAGAAGAAATTGTTGAAAGCTGTAAAATAGTTGTAAATGCAGGAGCAGACTTTGTTAAAACATCTACAGGATTTGTAAAAAATGGGGTTGGAGCTACTGTTGAAAATGTAAGACTCATGAAAAAAATTGTAAAGCCATTTGGGCTAAAGGTAAAAGCTAGCGGTGGCATAAAAACAAAGGATCAAGCACTTGCAATGATAGAAGCCGGAGCTGATAGAATTGGCACAAGCTCAGGTGTGAAAATAGTTAACGGGTAAATTTATTATATTACAAAGGTTTTAGATATGCACAAAGCTCTGGGAGCGATACACATACATTCTACATATTCTGACGGGTCTGAAAGCATTGAGAAAATAGCTAAAATTGCTAAAAAAGCCGGGCTTGATTGGATTGTAATTACGGATCATAATTCCCTTGGCGGATATTTAGACAATAAAGAAGGCTGGCATTATGGAGTTGCTGTATTAATAGGTGAAGAAATAAGCCCTGATCTATCTAATCATTATCTGGGATTGGGTATAAACAGTTTTATATCTGAGAAAGCTCAAACTGAAGAATATATAAATGAAGTTAAAAAACAGGGTGGTATTGGTTTTATTGCACATCCTGATGAGAGTATAAACAGAAAAAATTCGCATAAGCCTTTGCGTTGGAGCGATTGGAATATTAAAGGTTTTGACGGCATAGAGCTTTGGAATTATTTATCTGACTGGACAGATAGTATGGCTGAGTCTAATCTTTATTTGGATTATTTATTTAGAATGAAAAAGCTTTCTGGGCCTACTGAAAAAACAAAAAAATGGTGGGATGAATTAAATAATCAAGCTCCTGATAAAATTATACCTGGTATAGCTGGTGTTGATGCTCATTCTTTTGTTTATAATGTTTGTGGCATTTCTATTAAGGTTTTTGATTATATTGACAGTTTTAAAGCCGTATTAAATGAAATATATTTAGATAATAAATTATCGAATTCTTTTGAAGAGGCTAAAAGGCAAATTTTAAACAGCCTTAAGCTAGGAAGAAACTCAATGATAAATAAACATTGGAGTAAAAAAAATAAAACATTTGATTTTTTTATCCAAAACCTTTATGAAAAAGCATATCCCGGAGATTTTATCAGGCTTGATAGCGAAACTGCTTTAAATATCAACTTGCCGAGGAAGGCAAATATAAAATTATTACATAATGGAGAGTTAATTCTTGAAAAATCTTTTAAGGATTATATTTTTAAAGATTTAAAACAGGGTAAGTATAGGTTAGAGGTATTTTATAAAGAATATCCTTGGATTTTTACTAATCCTATAATTGTTCAATAAAAGAGGAGGACAAAATGACTGTTATTAATGAAAAAATCAACCTTCATTCTAAGGGATATACTGATATTATTAATATTACAGAAGAGGTAGCTGAAATTGTAGCTAAGCATAAAGTTGAAAATGCTCAGGTTTTAGTTTATGTGCCGGGCAGCACTGCGTCTATTACAACTATTGAATATGAGCCCGGGTTATTAAAAGATTTGCCAGAGGCTTTTGATAAATTTGCACCAATGTCACATAGTTATCATCACGATGAAACATGGCATGATGGCAATGGTTATGCTCATGTTAGGGCTTCTATGATTGGAAATTCAGAGAGTTTTCCTGTTATTAATAAGGAATTGTATTTAGGCACTTGGCAGCAGATTGTTTTGATAGATTTTGATAACAAACCTAGAACCAGGTCTGTGATTGTTCAAATTGTTTATTAATTTAGCAATGAGTGCATAAAAAATCAATAAATCAGTAAGTCAAAAATAGAAAGAATAGCCCCCTTGCTAGGGAGGAGAGGCAGATACAAAGTATATTGTAAATGTATTTTGTATCTTTTAGGCCTTTAAATATTTATTGCCATTGCAGCTCTGCCAGGCAGGTAGATGGGTCAACATTCTCTATCGAAAAATCTTCGTGCTCGCTTTGTTTTTCTATAGGAATTATAAAGTTGAAGCTTGAACCTTTGCCTGGTTCACTTTCTACCCAAATAACGCCGTTGAGCTTTTCTACAAGTTTTCTGGATATTGATAAGCTTAAGCCGGTGCCACCGTATTTTTTGCTAATGTGATTCTTTTCAAAATTAGCATATTCATCAAAAATAATATTAAGATTATTTTCTTCAATCCCAATGCCTGTATCTATAATTGAAAACATTAAGTATGAATTCTCAGGAAAAATTTCCGGTACGTTAACGCATTGATATTTTAAAAACTCGGAATCAGGATGAAAGACTTTAAGCGTTATAGTGCCAGTATCTGTAAATTTTATTGCATTTGACAACAGATTAACTATTAGCTTTCTGAAAATATTTTCATCTGTATAGATATTTTTTCTTACGATATCTATATATTCTACTTCCAGCTCCAGATTTTTTTCTGTGATTTTGCCATGAAACGCTTCTAGTAAAGAATTTAGCATTTCTATTACATCAAAATGTTTTTCGTCAACATTAAATTTTTCTACATCAATTGTTGATAGATCAATAATATTTGTCATTAAATCCAGTAAATTATTAGAGTTTTTAGATATTATAGAAAGATATTTATGCTGCTTTTCTGACAGTTCACCACCTATGCCATCGAGAAGTGCTTGAGAGAAGCCAATAATAGATTGCAGCGGAGATTTTATATCATTAGAAGCATTTGTAAAAAATAGATTTTTATTTTTGTCTATTTTAGATAGTCGCTTGTATTCTTGTATAAAGTTATCAAATATTTCTTGCCTTTGAGATACATTTCTTAGGCATAGGACAATATTATCATTATCTTCTTGATTTAAAGCTGATATTTCTAAGTATATTTTATCTTTTTCGCTTACCGGCAGTGCGATAATCTGATTGTAATTTTTTTGAGTATTTTTGATAATTTCAATTATTTCGGAAGTTAAGATTAAAGATACATCTTTGCCTATGATATTTTTGTTGATAAAGCCTAAATATTCTTTAGCTTTTTTATTCCAGTAAGTTATTTTAAAGTTATTTTTGTCTACCACCACAACTGCATCTGGAATTTGATCAAATAAGTTATAATTTTTTATTTTAAAAAAGTTAATATCCATTCATTCACCCAAAATCTTTACCCTAATTATTTTTAATAATATCATAATAAATAAAATTTAGTCTTTTTTTAAAGATAACGTAATATTATAGACTTCTTTTTTTGATAAAGGCTTTAAGGTTGATAAAATTTTGCTTACTTCTTTTGATGAAAAACCTTGTTTTTGTAAGGCTTTTACGTCTTCAACAATCTGAGCATTATCAATATTTTGACAATTGTTATTATCAGTGGCATGTATTATTACTGTGATTTCACCTTTGGGTGGCTTGTTTGTATAATAGTTAATTACTTCTTGTATTTCACCTGTCTTGAACTCTTCATAAATTTTGGTTAGTTCTCTTGTTACAGTAACTTTACAATTGCCGATATAATTTTTAATATCTTCCAGGGATTTGACCAAGCGATTAGGTGACTCGTAGAATACAGTGTTTATATCTTTGTATCTGTTTAATATGTTCTCTTTATCAGTATTTGATTTAGGCAAGAAGCCTATGAAAACAAATAGGGGGTTCTCTAAATAAGTAGCTGATATAGCTGTAATTAAAGCACAAGCTCCTGGTATGGGTACTATCTTGATATTATATTCGGTAGCTTGTTTTAGCAGCTCTGCACCGGGGTCACTAATTAATGGTGTGCCTGCGTCAGAGACTAGTGCTATATTATTTCCTTGGTTTAGGAGTTCAATTATTTTATTGGACTTTTGTTTTTCATTGAATTTGTGGTAACTGAATAGTTTAGTTGATATATCATAGTGATTTAAAAGTTTTTGCGTAACCCTTGTGTCTTCGCATGCTATATAATCAACTTGTTTTAGGGTATTTAATACCCTGAGAGTTATGTCTTCTAAATTTCCTAGTGGAGTTGGACAAATGTATAGTATGCCCTGTTGGTTATTTGTTTTCATTGCAGTCCTTACAAATTCCAAAAAGTTCAAAAATATGATAATTAATGCTGTATCCATCCCCAATCTCTTTTTTTACGAAGTCGTAGGGGCAAAAGTCTATTACTTTTTTGGAGTTACAGGCTTTGCAAACAAAATGGTGTTGATGTTTTTCTTCTGTATTCAAACGATATCTGCTGATGCCGTCATTAAAAATTACCGGCACTACAAGAAAAATTTCTTCAAGAAGCTTTAAAGCCCTATAAATACTTGTTAACCCTATTTTTTTATCAGTATTTTTGTTTATATGTTCATAAATTTCTTCTGCTGAGGCGTGGGTTAAGTCTTTTAAAATAACAAGAACCTTTTCAGCTGATTTTGTTAGTTTTTTTGTTTTTTCCATATACTATTAAACTCTAAAATGCTCTTTACTTTAACTTTATTTTATCTATTTAATTTTACTGAATTTTTGAAGTAAAATTTCTAACTAGTTGACATTAAAATTATATTTATATAATAATGAAAATCATTTTCAAATTTATTTTTATTATTATTATATTTAATTATTATACAAAAAAAGTTACTCAGAGTAAGAGGAGTATTAGGTAGAAATGAAAAAAATATTTCAATTTATAAGAAGTTTTAAAAAATAAAATCATACTCACCCCAAAATACTTTTCAGAAATTTAATTGATGAGTAGTATAAATTATAAAGCAACTTGATAATGAACAGGTATAGCAGACCCTAATAAAGGAGCTTGCTCCATTAGAGGGCTAACTTCAAGCTTGATGTTTTCTCCAAGTGCTTTCTGAAAATCATCTTTATACAAATCCGCGGCATTTGCCATTCCACCACCTATTACAACAGCTTCTGCTCCAAATTTTTCAGCATAAGGGCGAACAAAAGTAGCGATATCAGATGTAAATTCTTTAAATACTGCTATAATATCCTGATTATTATTATCTCGTCCGTTTTCGGCAGCATCTTTTATTGTATTAAAATTAAAACCTTTATCTGTTAATCTTTTTTCAAGAGCTTTATAAGAAAAAGCATTTAATGCTAAATCTCCTAGTTGAGTCATTTCCGCATAAAGCATACCTGTTTCTTCAGGCACACCCGGCCCATTAAAACATGGTTTTTTATTTTCCATGAATATAGAACCAAAACCAGTGCCTAAGGTAAGTGAAACAAACTTATTATAGGATTTACCGCCACCAAGATATGCTTCTCCCAGGCCAGCTACTTCTGCATCATTTTTAAAATTAATTATAATACTATCATTTAAGTTAAGCCTATTTTTAATCTCTTGTTTTACATTTATACCATATAAAGAATCATATTTATTTACATCTTTCATAAGGCAAATGCCGTTTTCATAATCAAAAGGACCCGGCATTCCATAAGTTAAGCCAAGTAAGTTGTTTATGTCTATTTTATTTAAATAATTTTTTATTATATTGCAAAAGCACTCTAGTATTTCTTCTTTTGTTCCATGACAATTAACAGAAGTACGCTCAGGAATTGTTTTTACTTGTAAAGAGTCGTTATCAACACTTACAAGAGCGTGTTTAATAGAAGTTCCGCCTACATCAAAAGCCAGATAATATTTTGTTTTCATGTTAAAATCTCCATATAATTAAAAAATAATTATAAATTTTATAACACATCCAAGGTATTATTGAAAGATATAAAAAGAGGCTTAAGAATGAAATTTAAGGTAGGTACAAAAAGACAGGGTTTTGTTATTGGCATAAATACGCTTTGCATTGATTGTATTACAACTGTAAATAGATTTCCTGAAGAAGGACAAGCTGTTAGGGGCATATCTCAAGAAAGATTTCCAGGAGGTAAAGGGCCTAATGCAATACTTGCCGTTAAAAAAGCCGGTGCACCTGCTAAATTTTACAGCACTGTTCATCCTGATGATGCTATATTTTTATTAAAAAATTTAAAAGCAAATGGCATTGATACAAAAGGTATTAAGCAATCTGAAAGTACTCAAACAGTAATTGCAAATATTACTCAGCATGTAGAGTCCGGTGACCATACTGTTGTTACATTTAATGGACACCATGAAATAGCAGCTGAAATGATTGATACTGATGATTTTAACGAACATAATACCTTAATGTTGCAGGCAAAACTGTCAGAAGAGACTCTTGAAAAGTTAATAAACCTTGCAGATAAAACAAATTGTGCAATAACTATGAATCTTTCTCCAGTTAAAAAAATAAAAGAAGATTTGGTTAAAAAGCTTGATATATTGGTTATAAACGAACATGAAGCACGTGATATCAATAAGTTATATGATATTTCTAATAAAAATCAAGATGAAGAACTGACAAAAGAACTTGCCGGATATTTTAATGTTGTAACTGTAGTTACAAGAGGCGCAAAGGATGTACTTTTGGCTGTGCCTGGCAATGAGCTAAAAATCTATCCATCTATTAAAGTTGATAAAGTTGTAAGTACCCTTGGCGCAGGTGATGCGTTCTTTGGCGTTTTGACCGGGAGACTTCATTTGGGTGAGGATATAGACGCAGCACTAAAGCACGCCATAACCGCAGGGGCAATTGTTTGCACAAAAGCTGCTCCTCAATCTTGCCCTGAAATTGAAGAGATTAAAAGCTTGTTGGCATAATTATTTTTTTATTAAGTACTTGTTAATTAAATTTTTCGCAAAGTCTCTACCCCATTTATCTGCTGCAATGATTGCATTTAAGTCATTTGCTGGCATTGGGTTATGCTTATTTAGGCCTTCTTCTACAATATTGGGGATATCCGTTAATTTAATTTGAGTATTTAAAAATTCTTCAACTGCTACTTCATTAAGCGCATTCAAGACAGTTGGGTATGTTTGTCCGCTTTTTCCTGACTGATATGCAAGCTTGAGGCAAGGAAATTTGTTTAAGTCAGGCTCTTCAAAGTCAAGGCGTGAAACTTGTGTAAGGCTTAATGTTTCTGACTCAATGCCTTTGCATCGCTGTGGATATGTTAATGCATATTGTATGGGAATATGCATGCTAGGAATGCCCATTTGAGCAATTACACTGCCGTCTACAAATTCTACTGCGCTATGAATTATACTTTGCGGGTGAATAACAACATTTATATCTTTGTAATCAATATTAAAGAGCCAATGAGCTTCTATAACTTCCAGGCCTTTATTCATTAATGTAGCGGAATCAATAGTGATTTTGCTGCCCATAGACCATTTTGGATGAGCTAGCGCTTGAGCAACTGTTGCATTTTGCATATCTTTAAGTGTTCTAGTTCTAAATGGTCCACCTGAGCCGGTTATTATAAGTTTTTTTATAAAATCTTTGTCTTTATTGCTTATACATTGGTATATTGCAGAATGTTCACTGTCTACAGGTATTATATTAACCTTTTTTTCTTTAGCTAGTTTCATTACAAGGCTGCCGGCTGATACCAAGGTTTCTTTGTTTGCCAGGGCAACGTTTATATTATTATTGATTGCTGCTATTGTTGGATAAAGTCCTGCTGTACCGCTTACTGCTATTAAAGCAATATCGTTTTGCTTGTTACCGGCTATTTGCTCCAGTCCTTCTCTGCCAAAAAGTATTTCTAATTTAGGAAATTCTTTTTTTAATTCAAGTGCTGCTTTCTCATCTTGCACTGAGACAATTTTAGGCTTGTGTTTTATAATTTGCTCTTTTAGGGCTTCAATATTAGCTCCCGCTGCTAGTCCGAATAAATTAAATTTATCTGACAAGTCTGTTATTACATTTAAAGCTTGTTTACCTATAGAGCCTGTTGAGCCTAATATTGAAACAGTTTTCCTCATACCTTTACTTCTTTTTTTTATGCTGGTTTTATACTAATATCATATTAATAGAATAATTCAAAATGTTTTAATATACAAATTTTAATATATATATTGGAGAATATAAATGATAGTAGAAACTATAGTTGTAAACCATTTTCAGGTAAATAATTATCTTGTAATATGCGAAAAAACAAAAGAAGCTGCACTAATAGACGCAGGTGGTGATATAGATAAAGTTTTAAACACTGCAAAAAAGTATAATGCCAATATTAAATACGTTTTAAATACTCACGGGCATGTTGATCATGTGGCAGGAATCTGTGAGCTAAAAGAAAAAACAGGGGCAAAAGTGTTCTTGCATAAAGATGATAATTTTTTAATAGGACATTATAAAGATCATGCGCAAATTTATGGCTTTCAAAAAGAAAATGCCCCAGAAATTGATGAATTTATTAAAGAAGATGGCTTTGAGATTAAACTTGGAGAACTAGTCGTAAAAACGATTCATACCCCAGGGCATTCTAAAGGATCTGTGTGCTATGTTATTGATAATGCAATGTTTGCAGGTGATACTTTATTTTGTGAATCTGTTGGCAGAACTGATTTGCCAGGTGGGTCTTATGAAGAACTAAAAGATTCTATAGAAAATAAATTATTCACATTATCCGATGATATTAAGGTTTATCCGGGGCACGGTGCCAGTACTTCAATTGGGCATGAAAAAAAATATAATCCGTTTTTTGGCAAATCAGGATTGATATAGAAATAAAAAGTTTTTAACTTATTAATACTTTTAGATGAGATTGAATTAATGGGTAATAAAAAAGTAAAAATTTGTGGAATTACAAATATCGATGATGCTAAAAAAGCTGTTAAGCTTGGAGCTTGGGCAGTTGGATTTATCTTTGTCCCTGATACTCCAAGGTATATAACACCAGAGAAAGCAAAAAATATTATACAAGCTTTGCCTGATAATGTATTAAAATTTGGTGTGTTTATGGACTGTAGCATAATAGATGTAGTTAATACTGCTGAATATGCTGATTTATCCACAATACAGCTACATGGCAAAGAATCTGTGGAGTACTGCAAGCAAATAAAAGAAAATAATAAATTTTCTTTAGTCAAAGTATTTAGGGTAAAAGACAATCAGAATCTTGAAGGCATAAGCCTGTATAAGGGCATTGTTGATTTTATCCTGTTGGACAGTTATACAAAAGGTCAGGCCGGAGGTACAGGAAAAACTTTTAACTGGAAAATAGCCCTCGAGGCAAAGACATTGGGGGTACCAATAATTCTTGCCGGAGGGCTAAACCCGAATAATATATGTAATGCTTATAATCAAGTTAAGCCTTATGCTTTTGATGTATCTAGCGGTGTTGAAAAATCAAAAGGCATAAAGGATCATGATAAGCTTTTAAGTCTTTTATCTAAGCTTAACCTACACAAGTCTACTGTTTAGATTGCTTACTTAGTAGCTCTTGACGTTGTTGAATAAGATCTTCCATATAGGTTATAGACTGCACGCAGATCTTTTTTTGTAGTTTTTCAGGAGCGTTTCTTACCAGCTCTACATAAATTCTGCAAACTTCGTCGTAGTCGTACCATCTTCTGCGTCTTTGTTCGCAATGTACCAATGATTCAATTTCTTTAGGCAACATATCTTTATAGGGAGGTTTTTCTATAATTTCATTCATTAGCCATGTGGATATTTGTCTTTTTAATGGATCTTCTAATTCTTCTAAAAGGTGAATACATCTCGAAGTAATTTCGTTCTTGTCGTACCATCTTTTATACTTTTTTGTCATAAAGAGCCTCCATTAATTTTTATACTCTTAAATTAAACTAACTTTTTAATAAATATAATATAATCACTTATCATCATCAGAAATTTGTTCCAGAAGTTCAACACACCTTGATGTTATTTTATTGTTATCGTACCATCTTTTATATTCTGGTGGATTGCTACTCATGTTGTAAATATATCCTCACAGGCTTTTGTCACAGTAAATTACATGATACACCTTTTTTTATATAACGTAAAGATAAATTTTTTATAATATTTATATTGTCACTTTTTTTATTGGAATCTACTTATGTATATTTTAGAGATTATCGCAAGAATATTAAAGAATAGGCGTAAGTCTAAAAAGAAGGAGCAAGAAGCTCCTCCTGATTATTTTTGTGAACACTTGTACTTGCCTATCGATAGTGCTGCTGAGTATTTGGCATGTAACAAGTGTGGGCATGTAATAAAGAATAACAAATAATCTTTAATTTTTAAGGCTCGGCAGGCTTAGTTAAAAAAGACCACCTCGCCTGTTTCAATATTATATTTAGCACCTGCTATATTGATAGAATTATTTGGTATAAGTTTATTAAGAATAGTTTTTAGGTCATTTGTACTATTTATTACTAAGTTATCAGTTGATTTACTAATAGATTTGTTAATATCTTTATCGTCTATTACCAAGTTAGGATCTATTTTATCTATTAAAGCTTGTAAGTATTCACTTAATTTAGCCTTTTCTGTGCTTATATTTGTTTCTACGGCAGCTTTTACTGCGCCACAATTTGTATGTCCTAATATAACAACTTGTTCAACGCCTAAATGAGCAGCTGCATACTCTATGCTTGCAATGCCCTCTTGGGTTAAAATATTGCCTGCGAGACGAATAACAAAGATGTCTCCAATGCCTACATCAAAAATAATTTCGGGTGGAACCCTGGAGTCTGAGCAAGTTACAACAATAACAAAAGGATTTTGGCCTTTTGAAGTTTCTTTACATCTGTCTAAAGACTGATTAGGATTAATTGAAACGCCTTTAATAAATCTTTCATTGCCTTTTTTCAACTTTTCTAATATATTTTCCATTGTATACCTTTCCTTATTTTTTAAACTAAGCTTTTTTTACAAAAGATATTATTTTTAAGTTTATTATATACTAAATAGGTTAAAGAGAGAGATGTTGAAAAGTATTAAAAAAAATTTAAAAGGAGATATCCTAGGAGGTTTGACTTCTGGGATTATTGCAATACCTTTATCTCTTGCTTTTGGTGTGGCAAGTGGAGTTGGAGCGACAGCTGGACTTTATGGTGCTATTATAGTCTGTTTTTTAGCAGCATTATTTGGCGGTGTAAAAGCACAGATATCTGGTCCTACAGCGCCTATGACAATTATTGTAACTGCTGCAATGGCAACATTGGCAGCAGAAGGTATTGTTCATCCCAGTTATATATTTGCAATTATTATACTTGCAGGTATCTTCCAGATAATACTAGGATTTAGTAAAGTTGCAGGAACTGTAAAGTATGTACCTTATCCTATTATTTCAGGTTTTATGAGTGGTATTGGTGTAATTATCATTATTATTCAGGTAAATGCGATTTTGGGATCAAAGGTAATTGCTTCTCCTTTAAAAACCCTTATGAGCTTTGGTGACACTATTGCCAACTTTAATTTACACAGTTTTATTATAGGTGCTATAACTTTAGCAATAGTGTTTTTAACACCTTGTTCGGTTAATAGAAAAGTACCTGCTTCATTAATAGCTTTGGTTTTTTGTACCATATTAAGTTTGCAGGTGGGGTTTGATGTTGCAATTATTGGAGACATTAAAGCAGCACTACCTAGTTTGATTTCGTTTAATTTTGACTGGAGTAAATTTGCACAGTTTATACCTCTTGCATTGTCTTTAGCAGTTATTGGTGCTGTTGATTCATTATTGACTGCATTAGTTACTGATTCTGTAACAAAAACAAAACATGATCCGAATAAAGTTCTTATAGGTCAGGGTATTGGTAACTCTATATCAGGCTTATTTGGTGGTTTAATCAGTGCTGGTGCAGTAATGAGAACTGTTGTAAACATAAAAGCCGGTGGCGAAACTCGTATGTCTGCTATTATTCACTCGCTATTTTTAGTAGCTATTTTATTAGGAGCTGCACCATTGGTTAAAAACATACCAATGGCAGTACTTGCCGGTATTTTGATTAAAGTAGCCTGGGATTTGATTGATGTTAAGTTCTTAAGTGTAGTCAAATATGCGCCTAAAAATGATCTATATGTAGCTACTATAGTCTTTTTACTAACAGTATTTTATGATTTGATATTCGCGGTTGGTGCTGGCATTACTTTAGCAGCTATTTTGTTTGCTAAGCGTGTTACTGAGCAGACGAATGTAGACATAAAAGAAGTAACTGACGATGAAATATTAAAGCTTGAGAGTGAAATTGAGCATGACACTCACTATAAGATCAGAGTTATTCATATCCAGGGAATATTCTTCTTTGGTTCAGTTTCAAGGATTGTATCTAATATGGATAATCTGTTTGGTACCAAGTTTTTGATATTAAACTTTGAGTCTATACCTTTAATGGATATTTCTGCTATTTTTGCTTTAGAAGATATTATACACAGGCTTAAAGGGCAGGATATTAAAATTCTTATGGTTGTGCAGTGTCCTGAGTTAAAAGCGCAGTTGATAGATCTCGGCATTGCTGAGCAAATTGGGGACGATATGATTTTTGACAACGAGCCTGATGCGATAGACAAGGCAAAAAATAAATTGCAAAAGCTTACACGTTCAAAAAAAATCAAGTTTTTCTCTAAAGATTTTTAAAATTTAATAAAAAGGCATTCTTACATATGAAAACGGATACAAAATCAATAATAGAAACACCTGAAGTATACGAAAATGCTGATTTAAGCAATTTTTCCACTGATGATGTGTTTTAATTGATAGTTAACACCTTGGTGATTATTATGAGAATGAAATTAAAAGAACATGGCAAAATATTAACATTAAGAAAATTTGGTAAGTCATTAAGAAGCCAAATCACTGAATATATGCAATTAAACAACGATGATAAAATTATTATTGATTTTGATGAAATTGACAATGTAACCCATTCTTTTATAGACGAACTTATTGCAAAATTATTTTGGCTCATTGGTAAAAATGAATTCAAAGAACATATAGAAATAATAAACGCAAATGAAGACATAAAAAGAGTTATACTTTTTTGTATTCAAGAACGGGCAAAAGATGAGTTTGCCTGTGCAAGCTAACAAGTAAGCATAAAGTGAAAAAAAGGCCTTACGATTTGATCACAAGGCCTTTTTTTTTATATCTTTAAGGTTAAGCACTTAGCAGAGCCACCGGCTTTTAAATACTCACTAAAATCTATTTCGTAAGTATCAAAGCCTTTTTCTTTTAAAACTTGCTTTAGTCTGTCTGTAGTATGGTTCATTATAATAGAATTACCTATATTAACAGCATTGCAGCAAAACTTAACAGCTTCTTCTTCCTGGGCTATGATTCTTTTTTCTTCAGGAATGTTTTTTTCTATAACTTTATTGGCATACTCATCAAATGCAGCTGGATAATAAAGCAAATAGCCGTCTTTTAGCGGGCAAAAGCAAGTGTCAAGGTGATAAAACCTTTGATCTACCAGCTCTAAAGACAAAACTTTTATATTAAATAATTTAGAAATGAAAAAATGCGCTTCTATGTCGCTTCTGGGTATGTAGCCAGAATATAGCACATTACCAGAAAATAAAGCATCTCCTGCGCCTTCAAAACTCATGCCAGAAGGCAGATATTCAACTTTATAGCCTTGTTGCTCAAACCATTGTGCATAATATTTTTCTTCGGGCTGTCTTTCTTTGTGCCTAAATCTACTGATTAAGGCCGTGTTTTTGTATATTAAGGCGGCATTTGCAGTAAATACTATATCTGGTAATCCTTTTACAGGCTCCATTGTTAGAACTTCAGCCCCGAGCTTTTGGATTAATGTTTTAAGTTTATTCCAATTTGTTACTGATTTATTCTCTGAAGTTTCTGTTCCAACCTTCATCCAAGGATTTATTTCATACTCCACACCGTAAAAATCTGGTGGGCACATAAATATTTTTTCGTTCATAGCTATTCTTTCAAGTTAATGTATCTTTATATCTTATTTTACAAGAGTAATTCCTTGTCTTTTTAGCTTTTCCAGCAACGCGTCCATAGTTTCTTGATTTTCTGCGGTTATATTTATTCTTGCGCTGGATGCTTCTTCTTTTTTCTTACCAATACTTACTTCGCTTGTATCGTGAGTTGCATTGCTATCTGTAATAATATCTAAAACCTTAGCTAATGTGAGAGAGTCAATAATGTGGCCTTTAACCTCCACTGTACAGGTTACACTCATAAAAAATTCCCCTATCAAAAAATTCTTAACAACATTTATATTAATTATAAATTTATTATAATATAGATCAAGTAGAATAGATAAGTATGTATAAAAAAAGGCGATTAGTATGACTATACCAAATTATTCCTTTTATGAAAGAGATACCCTGCAAGTAGCTAAAGATTTATTAGGCTATAAGCTTTTAAGGCGCGATGGAGATAAAATTTTAGAAGGCATTATTGTAGAAACAGAAGCATATAAGGCAAATGATCCTGCTTGCCATGCATACAAAGGCAAAACACCGCGTTCGGTGACTTTGTTTAAGAAGCCGGGCTTGTCTTATGTTTATTTAATTTATGGCATGTACCATTGTGTTAACATCGTAACTGAACCTGAAGAGACAGCAGGAGCCGTATTGATTAGAGCCTTAGAGCCTATCGGGTCATTTGATAATACAAACGGTCCCGGTAAATTATGCAGAGAGTTAAAAATTACTAAAGAACTAAATGAAATTGATGTTACTAATCCAGAATCAAATTTGTGGGTAGAAAAATATCAAAGCATTAAGTCGTCTCAAATTGTTGAAACCACAAGAATAGGTATAAAGCAGGCGACTGATTGGCCATGGCGCTTTTATATTAAGGATAATAAATTTGTATCAAAATTTTAACTTTAATAAAGCCCTATGTTATCAATTAACCATAGGGCTTTATTTTATTATGTATATGCTTATTTTTTGAGTGAGTATATTATTTTACGTTAGATTTTAGTTTATCTTCTAAGTATTCATTAATAGCTTTAGCTGCACGCTTGCCAGCTCCCATTGCATTGATTGCGTTAGACTCATTAACAGGGGCAACGTCACCACCGGCATAAACACCAGGTACAGAAGTTAAACCGGTTTCTGCATTAATTGTAATGTACCCTCTGGAGTTAACATCAAGCTGTAATCCTTCTGATAAAGCGGATTGTTGGATAATTGGATTGGGATTGGTTCCAAGAGCAACAATCACTGTGTCTACATCCATCAAAACCGTCTTACCTTCAACTGCAACAGGTCTTCTTCTGCCGCTGTCATCAGGTTCACCAAGCTCCATTACTTGTAAGTTTAACCCGGTTACTTGACAGTCTTCTCCTTGAATATCTATAGGTGAATGTAATAGCTTGAATATAATACCTTCTTCTTTAGCATGTTCAATTTCTGCTTTTCTTGCAGGTAATTCAGCTTCTGAGCGTCTATAGACGATAGTTACTTCATCAAACCCTATTCTTTTTGCTGTTCTTGCTGCATCCATAGCAGTGTTGCCACCGCCAATAACAGCAACTTTTTTACCGACTTTAATAGGTGTAGGATATTCTTCTCTGTTGGCTCTCATAAGGTTTACTCTGGTTAAAAATTCATTGGCAGAATAAACACCGTTAAGGTTTTCGCCTGCAATATTTAACATTTTGGGCAGACCTGCACCGCTACAGATAAACACTGCATCAAATCCGTCCTGCTCCATTAGGTCATTTATGGTAATAGACTTGCCTACTATATAGTTTGTTTTAAATTCTACGCCTAGGCTTTTACAAGATTCTATTTCCCTGTCTAAAGCTGTTCTTGGTAGCCTGAATTCTGGAATGCCATAGCGTAAAACACCACCTAGAGCATGTAGAGCCTCAAAAACTGTTACATCGTGTCCAGCCATAGCTAAATCTGCAGCAGCAGTTATACCTGCGCAGCCTGAGCCTATAACAGCAACTTTTTGTCCTGTTTTAGTTATTTCTACAGGGTCAGCTTGAGAATTATCACCGACATATCTTTCTAGACATCCTATTGCTACTGATTCACCTTTTATGCCTAAGATGCAAGCTCCTTCACATTGTCTTTCTTGAGGGCAAACTCTCCCACAAACAGATGGAAGTAAGCTTGTTTTTCTTATCATTCTTCCAGCTTCATCAATATTGCCCTTTTGAACTTCTAGTATGAAACCCGGAATGTCGATATTAACAGGACATCCTTTTACACATCGTGGATTTTTACAATTTATACAACGGCTGGCTTCTTTTATCGCCTGTTCTTTAGTAAAGTTTCTTTCTACTTCTTCAAATACCGTACTTCTATATTCAGGATCTAAAGTTTCTTGAACTTGTCTGTCTATTTTTTCTACCATTTTACCTTTACCTATTTTTTTATTTTTATTGGGTAATTTCTACTCTTAAATTATCCCAATGTTATAAAATAACTCAGTCGCTATCAACTGTCAAACTGTAAAACCAGAATAAGTTTATGTGCTATGAATTTGTCTTTCTGTTCTTACTTTATTCATAATCTCTTCAAATTCTTTTTCGTCCAGAGTTTCTTTATCTAAAAGAACTTTTACAATTTCTTCCATCATATCTCTGTTTTCAGTTAGCATCTTTTTAGCAAGTTCATAAGATTCTACAATAATATCTTTGATTTCTTTATCTATTTTTGCAGCAACTTCTTCAGAGAAATTTCTTTCTGTACCGAAGTCTCTACCCAAGAATACATGCTCATTTCTTTTGCCTAATGCAATAGGGCCAATATTGTTGTTCATACCATAGGTAGTAACAATTTTTCTAGCTAATTCAGTGGCTCTTTCTATATCGTTTTGTGCGCCTGTTGTTATATCATCTGAGCCGTAAACGATTTCTTCAGCTATTCTACCACCAAGAAGCATTGTTATTTTATCCACCAGTTGAGATTTTTTATATGTTAAGTGGTCTTTTTCGGGGAGTGTCATTGTTACACCCAGAGCCATACCTCTTGGGATGATTGTTACTTTGTGCAGTGGGTCAGAGTTTTTGAGCATTTTTGCTAAAAGTGCATGCCCAACTTCGTGATAGGCAGTGTTTTCTTTTTCATCATCAGATATAATTCTGCTTTTCTTTTCAGGTCCAGCGATAATTTTATCGATTGCTTGCTCTAGGTCTATCATTTCAATTTCTTTTTTATTTTCTCTGGCTGCTAATAAAGCACCTTCGTTTATTAAATTTGATAAGTCAGCTCCAGTAAAGCCAGGGGTTCTTTTTGCAAGTGTTTTAATGTTAACATTGGTTGCTAAGGGCTTACCTTTTGAGTGAACTTCGAGAATTTGCTCACGTCCTGCAATATCAGGTCTGTCTATTACAACTTGCCTATCAAATCTACCTGGTCTTAATAGTGCATTATCTAATATATCAGGTCTATTAGTCGCTGCTATAATTATAATTTCTGTTGTTTTATCAAAGCCGTCCATTTCAACTAATAGCTGGTTTAGTGTTTGTTCTCTTTCATCATGTCCGCCACCTAGGCCTGCACCCCTTTGACGACCAACTGCATCAATTTCATCGATAAATACAATACAAGGCGAGTGTTTTTTAGCTTGTTCGAATAAATCTCTTACACGTGAAGCACCAACACCTACGAACATTTCGACAAAATCAGAGCCGCTTATGCTAAAGAAAGGAACGCCTGCTTCGCCGGCTACAGCTTTTGCCATTAAAGTTTTACCGGTACCGGGAGAACCTACAAGCAAAACGCCTTTTGGTATTTTAGCACCTAGTGCCAGGTATCTTTGTGAATTCTTTAAGAAGTCAACTATTTCTTCTAGTTCTTGTTTTGCTTCGTCAATACCTGCTACATCAGAAAAAGTTACATTTACTTTGCTATCAAGCATCATTTTAGCTTTACTTTTACCAAATGACATTGCTTGTGAGCCCCCGCTTTGTACACTTCTGAAGACTAGAGCAATTATTATTATAAAAGCTAAAGGAAAAAATAGTGTCCCTACTACGGTTAGCCAATAACCTGAACGATTAGGAGGGAAGACTTCTATTCCTACATCGTTTGTTTCAAGTTTTTCAATCAACTTAGGGTTGTCTGCAGGTATCCAGACTTTATATTTTTTAATAGTATTTTTTTTATTTTTTTCTGAAACTATTTCTTGCTTTGGAAGTGCTTCTAAAAAACCTTCTTTGATTTCTACCTTTTTAATATCCCCGTTCACAACTTTTTTTATAAACTGGCTGTAGGATATGTCTTGAATTACACCGTTTTTGGAAACAAAAACAGTTGAAAGAAAGGCTAATGCAAGTAGCACTATGACCAAGTATACACTTAGTTGTTGATAATTTTTCATCTATTACTCCCTCAAAAAATAAGTAATATATACATAATATAAGGTTTGTACACCAAACTAGCTCTATAAAAATATTTTACTATAAATAGCGCATTTATTAAAAGAAAGTTATAGACACTTAATCAATATATAAATCCAAACCTAATTGATAAAATATATTAAGAAATTTGCCGGTTCAAAATTTTAGCACCATAATAATTAATAACGAGTTATAGTAAGTTTTTTTTATATAATATTACGAGAAATTAAATTTCTTATATATCACAATAACAAATAATTTTAAGTATGATAGAATTAGTCTCGTATATGTCTGAGGAGGAAGGTTCTTGAACGAAAAGATAATCATTGAAGGCGGGAAAAAGCTTAGGGGCGAGGTAACCATAGGCGGTGCAAAAAATGCAGTGTTAAAATTAATGGCTGCTGCTTTATTATTAGATGACATATGTGAGATTCATAATGTTCCTGCCTTGGCAGATGTTAAAACCATGTTAGAGGTTATTAACAAGCTTGGCGTAAAATCAGAATATAACGAAAATGAAAAATTTATAAAAATAGACGCAACCAACATAACCAGCTGTACAGCTAGTTATGAGTATGTAAGCAAGATGAGAGCATCTTTTATTACGCTTGGTGCGTTATTAGGAAGATGCAATGAGGCTAAAGTTGCATTGCCTGGTGGCTGTGCAATTGGCGAGCGAAGAATTGATTTTCATATAAAAGGTTTAGAATCACTTGGTGCTAAAGTTAAAATCGAAGGCGGATATGTAGTAGCTACCGCAACTAAGCTTGTTGGTAGTGAAATAACGCTAGACAGGCCTAGTGTAGGTGCTACAGAGAACATTATGCTGGCTGCTGTTTTGGCAGAAGGTTCTACTATTATAAATAATGCAGCACAAGAGCCTGAAATAATTGATCTGGCAAATTTTTTAAATGCAATTGGGGCTGATGTTAGTGGAGCTGGCTCTTCTGAGATAATAATTAATGGTGTTTCCCAGAAAGATCTGCATCCGGCTGTTTATACCACAATTCCTGACAGAATAGAAGCTGGAACCTATATGGCCGCAATTGTTGCATCCAGAGGTAAAGCAGTTATAAAAAATGTCTTCCCTAATCATTTAAGTGCTGTTATTAGCAAGCTTACGGAACTTGGTGCAAATGTATCGATAATTGATCCGTTTAGCTTAGAGGTGTCTTGTCCTGCAAGGCCAAAGGCGGTTAATATTGTTACTCAGCCTTATCCTGGTTTTCCAACAGACATGCAATCACCTTTGATGGCGGTTTTATCTACAGCTAAGGGTATAAGTATTATTAATGAAAGCATTTATGAAAACAGATTTAGGCAAATCGCTGAATTAAGAAGAATGGGTGCTGATGTGCAGCAAGAAGGTAGTCATGCTATTGTAAAAGGTGTAAGGAGCCTTACAGGAGTTCAGTTAAAAGCTAGTGACTTAAGAGCAGGGGCATCCCTTGTTATCGCAGGTTTATGTGCTAATGGAACCTCTGAGATTGAAGGGTTAATTCACTTAGATAGAGGATATGAAAACATTATTGAGAAATTTACGATGCTTGGTGCAGACATTAAGCGTGTCAAAATAAAAGATACAAACATCAATAATGTTAAAAACAATAAAAGGAAGCAAAAGGTTTAAATAAAATGGTCAAATATAAAAGATGGTACGATTACGATCCTCTTTTAATGGAAGTTATTGAGTTGTTAAAATACTTTAAGACTGATTTTAGAGATCAAGCAGAAGTATTTTTAAAAAAGATTGAATCTCAAGTTAGTAAGGAGTCTTTAGATTCTTTTTATAAGATGGTTCACCCTACAAAAGGCAACAGATGGTATGATGATGACCCTGTTATTTCTAGAGCTATAGAACTATTAAGGGTTATGCCGCCAGAGATTCAAAAACAAGTTGCAGAAAACTTTTTGAATACTCTAAAAAAAGACGGGATTTCTATTGATATGATAAAGAAAACCGTAAAAGAAGAACAAAAAGCAAATTAAGTTATATAATAAAAATAAAGTTCTTATATCTCTTGCTAGGGGGCAGGGGTAGTTAAAAAATTTTTTGTTTGTTCTTTATTGTCTTGTTGGGGTTAGTTAAGCGAATGAATATACTGGGTATTATTCCTGTAAGAGGCGGATCAAAAGGTATTCCAAGAAAAAATATTCGACCTTTGGCTGGTAAGCCATTAGTTGCCTATACTATAGAAGCAGCTTTGAATTCTAAATTAATAAATAAAGTAGTTGTATCAACAGAAGACTCTGAAATTGCAGATGTTTCTAAAAACTTTGGTGCTGAAGTTATAAAAAGGCCTGAAAATTTAGCTCAAGATGAAACAAAAACCGCGCCAGTACTTCTTCAAGTTATAAATGAACTTAAAGCTAATGATTATGTGCCTGATATTGTTGTTCTTTTGCAGGCAACTTGCCCCATGAGAGATGAGATTGTAATTGATGGAGCTTTAAAAGAATTGATTTGTTCAGAGAATGATTCTATTTTTACTGCATTTTGGGCTACAAAAGCTATGCCTTTATGGAGAAAAAATCATGACGGCTCGATGAGCGCTCTTTATGATTATCATTTGAGGCCACGTAGGCAAGAAAAGCATTTGATAGAAGATGTTTATTGTGAAGACGGTGCATTGTATGCAATTAAATATAATGCTTTTGAAAATATTCATGACTTTATAGGTAATAATCCTAAGATTTATCCTGTCGAAAGACATATTGATATTGATGAATTGGAGGATTTTCAAAAAGTAGAGCAAGCACTTTTGGAAAAAAAATAAAATTATAATATATATGGAGTATATTTGCATTAGAGTGTATTTATCTAATTGATATTTCGTGATATACTCAATGTGATTTCAAAGATCAGTATTTTTCAATTTTGGCATTTGGTTGGATTGGGATAAGCTGAATATACACTAAAACATTTTGTGGGTTTAACTATTTTTATTCATAAACTGTATTGTATATTTAGCTTTATTTTTTTGTTTGTTAAAACCTAAACAAAATTAGCTATTTTACAAAGAAACTAGAGGATCCTTTAGGATAAACAGCAGCAAAGCCAAAAATGTCTTTTTTTGCCTCAAAGCCTTCAGGCACTGTTTTGGTTCCAAGCGAAAATCCAAACCAGTCAGGTTGTAGCCTGTATATTCCTCCGAATGCATTAACCGCGATCTTTGTATTTTCGGGCACAATACCATATTTATTTATATTATGTATTTCATCGTCTCTTAAAAGACCAGCAATTGATCTGAAGCTATTAATTTTAGAATTTGCAAATTCTTCTTTAGAATATTTGTAACCTTCGGGGTTTACCTTGCTAGAAGAAGCCGCAATGCCATAGATGGCTGCTCCAATAGCCGTACCAGCTAAGACTCCAATACCACATAGTGTTTTAGAAGCTTTTGGGGAAAGAAGAGACGTACCGATTCCAGCGCATATACCTAGCGCAGCACCTCCAAGCCCACCTACAATAACAGGACCTGCATAGTTTACACTGCTGTTACGTTTTATAGTTGTATTCTCATCAGCCTCTGACTCTGTTGCAGAAACTATATCAGACTTTGCTTTAGGCTTATCTTCTGCCTTTAATTGTATATCATCGCCATCATCTGGGATGGATTCTGTCCCTATTGACCTTTGAAATCTATCAGTCTCTGAGTTTTCTTGTGTCATCAGATCAGCTTGCGTGCCTACTTCTGATGTTGATTTTTTTGCACGACCCCTTTCTTCTATATCTTCTGGCTGTTTTGCTCTCTGAAATCCAATTAGAGCTGATTTTACATGCATTTCCTTATACTCCTAAAAAATGTTTCTATTCTTGTCATCTAATTAAAACCTAAACAAAATATAATTTGCTACATTTTGTTTGAAATATACCTACAAATATAAAATA
Organism: Candidatus Gastranaerophilales bacterium; assembly: GCA_028277625.1. Taxonomy (GTDB): domain Bacteria; phylum Cyanobacteriota; class Vampirovibrionia; order Gastranaerophilales; family JANQFW01; genus JANQFW01. The sequence goes on from JANQFW010000085.1 coordinate 29,852, forward strand.
ATTAGAAGTTTATTTAATTATTTCTTATTTTTCCTCAATAACAGCAGAGTAAAAGCCTGACACCGTAATTTTTTTGCCATCATGTTTTACAAACTCCATCCTGTTACTGGCAGGGTAAAGAATTTTAAACTTTCCATGTATTGTCTTTATTGGCTTGCCATCAATGCTATATACTGTTACAGTTCTTTCCAAGCCAAATACATCAGACTGAACTTCTTTCACTTTGTATCTTAACTGCTGAACGCAACCGGTAAGAGGTAATAACGATATTAATAAAACTAGCAAAATAGCATATTTTTTACGCATTTATATCATCCTTTTTTAAATGTAAATTCATCATTATGTGTGTCTATTATAATTGTATCACCTTCAACAAATGTGCCTTCCAGCAATTTTTTAGATAAAGGATTTTCTATATAATGCCTAATGGCTCGCTTTAAAGGTCTAGCTCCAAATGTAGGCTCATAACCCTTTACCGCAAGCAAATCTTTGGCCTCTTTTGAGATTTTTATTTGAATATCCCTATCTTTTAATAAATTTTCCAGTCTTTGCATCTGAATATCAACAATCTGCGTAATTTGCTCAAGACTAAGAGCTTTAAAGAAGACAATATCATCAATTCTATTTAAAAATTCAGGTCTAAAGTGCTGCCTCATCAGCTGTAAAACTCTTTCTTTCGTGTCACCTGTTTCTAGCCCAAAGGCTTGTCCTGCTGTAGCCTCCAAAATAATATTACTGCCTATATTACTTGTCATAATTATTACAGTATTTTTAAAATCAACAGTCTTCCCTTTAGAATCTGTTAGCCTGCCATCATCTAGGATTTGCAGCATTACATTAAATACATCAGGGTGCGCTTTTTCAACTTCATCAAATAGTACAACGCTATACGGCTTTCTTCTTACTTGTTCAGTTAACTGTCCGCCTTCTTCATGACCTACATACCCAGGGGGCGCACCAATAAGTCTTGAAATAGAATGTTTTTCCATATATTCTGTCATATCTATTCTAATCATTGCATTTTCATCATTGAATAAATACTGCGCAAGGGACCTGGCTAGTTCAGTCTTGCCAACACCAGTAGGCCCAAGGAATATAAATGAACCTACCGGACGATTAGGATCTTTTAAGCCCGCACGAGCCCTCCTGATAGCTTCAGAAACAACAGTAACTGCTTGATCTTGACCTACTACCCTTTTATGCAATACATCTTCCATATGCAAGAGCTTTTGCTTTTCACTTTCTATAAGCTTATTCACAGGTATTTTAGTCCACTTGCTTACTATTTCTGCAATATTTTCTTCGTCAATTGCTTCTTTTAATAATATATTATTTTCTTTTCTGGATTTTAAATTTTGCTCCTGATCTTTTAATTTTTTATTAAGCTGCATTAGTGTTCCGTATTTGAGTTCAGCAGCCTTTGCAAGGTCAGCGTTTCTTTCGGCATTTTCTATTTCAAGTTTAGTTTTTTCTATTTGTTCTTTTATTTTGCTTATTTCTTGAATAGAGCTTTTTTCTTTTTCCCATTGTGATTTTAAGCCGGTTGTTTTTTCTTGCAATTGTTTTATTTGGTCATCCAGGTATTTAACTTTTTCAACAGAAGCTTGATCTGTTTCTTTTTTTAGGGCTTCTCTTTCTATTTCTAGTTGAGTTTTATGCCTTTCGAGAGTATCCAATTCTATTGGCATACTATCTATTTCTATTCTTAAAGTTGAAGCTGCTTCATCGATTAAATCTATAGCTTTATCAGGTAAAAACCTATCTGCAATGTATCTGTCAGAGAGTTTAGCTGCTGCAACCAATGCAGAATCTTTAATTCTTACACCATGATGAACTTCGTATTTCTCTTTTAATCCTCTTAAAATACTAATAGTATCTTCTACAGAGGGCTCTTCTGCCATAACAGGTTGAAAGCGCCTTTCTAGCGCAGCGTCTTTTTCAATATACTTTCTGTATTCATTGATGGTAGTTGCACCTATACATCTTAAGACACCTCTAGCAAGCATTGGTTTTAATAAATTTCCTGCATCAGGAGATCCTTCGGTTGAGCCTGTGCCTACAACAGTATGAAGCTCATCTATGAACATAATAATTTGTCCGTCACTGCTCTCTACTTCTTTTAAAACAGCTTTTAAGCGTTCTTCAAACTCACCTCTGTATTTTGCGCCAGCTATTAGAGCACCCATGTCTAAAGAAACAAGATCCCTATCTTTTAAACCTTCAGGCACATCGCCCTTTACAATTCTGATAGCTAAACCTTCTGCAATAGCAGTTTTACCTACGCCAGGCTCTCCAATAAGTACAGGGTTATTTTTAGTTCTTCTATTCAAAACCTGAATTACTCTTCTAATTTCAGAGTCTCTTCCTATAACCGGGTCTAGCTTACCTTTTTGGGCAAGTTCAGTTAAGTTGACACTATATTTTTCTAGCGCTTTATAACCTTCTTCGGCGGTGGGGCTATCTACTTTGGCATCCCCGCGTATTTGTTTTAGCTCTTTATAAACTTCTTCTTTTGTAACTTTATTTTGATTTAAAATTTGATAACACTCATTATTGCGGTTGCACATTGCTATTAAAATATGCTCAAGGCTAACATAAGAATCTTTTAGCCTTTCAGCTTCCTGTTCAGCGCTGCCCATTAGTTCTTTAAATTGTACTGAAATGTATAATTGTTCAGGATTTACACTATAAGAAACTTGCGGTTTTGTTAAGATTATTTTTTCTGTCTCGGTTTTAATTTTATTTATATCTGCATTTAAGTTTTTTAAAATTTTATTTGTGATTCCCTTTTCGTCTTCTAACATTGCTAAAAGCAAATGACTTGGTTCTAGTTGCGTATTTTTATATCTCATAAGTATTTTATTGGCTTCTAAAATAGTGTTTTGGGTTTGTTCGGTAAGTTTATTAAAATTTATCATTTAGCATTACCTCCTGCTTTATATTAGTATTATTTATATTTTAAAATGGATTTTTATTTTTTCTATTAAATTTAAGGTTTATTTTATTATTTTGTGCCAAAATGAATTTTAGAATTTTTAACTATAGAAATAATGATAATAAACTTTGCTTGTGATATTTTATTTAAATAAAGTGCTACTATGCTACCTCTCAATTTAATTTACGAATAGTTATACTTGCTCTAAAACACTTTTCTATTATAAAGAGTAATATTGAATTTAATTGATGAGAAGTACAAATATATAAAATAAAATTCATGCTGAATAAAATAAACAATAATAATGAATTAACTAAACAAGACATAGTCTCTCTTCTAAAAATAACATCAAAGTCAGAATTAGAAGAGCTATATAAAATGGCAAATTTAGTGACTAAAAAGCTAGGCAATTGCAATGTTAAAAAAGTGGCAACATTAATGTTTTCCAATAATTGTACTGCAAATTGTCTATATTGCAGTTTGAGAAAGTCTAATGAAAAGCTTAAAAGGTACAGATTAACGTCTGAACAAATAATAAAAGCTCTTGGGCATTTAGACCCTTCTCAGTTTGACTGCTTATTGCTGGAAATAGGCGAGGATAGACACTATAAAATACAAGAAATAATAGATTTAATCAATCATTCTTATAAATATTTGAAAGATAAGACATTTGCTGTTTCTATAGGTGAAAGACCTGAATTAGAGTATAAAATATTAAAAGATACAGGCATAAACTTTTGTCATTTAAGACATAAAACAAGTGATCCTATTCTTTATAGAAATTTACATCCTGACATGAAATATTCAAATAGAATAAAATCTGTATGGTCGCTTAAGAGATTAGGATTTAATGTAGGCAGCGGTGTAATGATAGGAGTGCCAGGTCAAACATTAGAAAGTCTGGCAAATGACATATTAATGCTTAAGACATTAGATATAGATTTTATTGACTTTGTTCAGTACAGCCCGCATCCTGACACACCTTTAGCAAAAAAGTTTTATAGAGCCGGGGGCTACTTTGCCCCGGCTATAGGGTATTTTGATATTAAAGAAATGATATGCAAAATGACTGCTATTACAAGGATTGTAAATGAGAAAGCTGATATATTGGTAAATACAGATTTTACCAATAGAATTCAGGATGAATTGCATTTAAGTTGTGGTGCAAATGTTCGTATTTTAAATTTAACAAATGTACAACTTAGAAAAAACTTTGAAGACCCAGGTGAAAAATAATCTATCAGTAGAATATAGCTAGTCCTGGCCTTGTAAAGTTTTATTAAAAAACTTTTTTTTCAATATCAATTAATTTTATGACCTAAGTTAATACTATTAAATGCTATAATTTGTATTTCAGTTCCAAATAGATATAAACTTGTTAAATATTAGAGAAAAATCAATATAATTATACTGGTTCTCAATATAATTTCAGATTACTTTTTTTAGAGATAAGTCTATTTTAAGAGTTTTTATACGATTAAATAATCTGAAAAGTATTTTAGAGTTAGTATAGATAACCATGTGAGAACATGCAGGCGTCCGACTAGAGGGAAAGGTCAGTTTTTGTGCAACAATTATGGTTTAAACGCAATGAGCAAGGCAAGGTTGGGGCTCAACAACAGCAAATATTAAAAAAAGAGAGTAGTAAAAATACACAAGCTCACACTAGTGCTTTAACAAAACAACAAGAGCTAAATAAACAAAATTATGTTAAATTTACAGGCAATGCGAATAAAGATTTTTATACAAATGTGAGCGCAAATATAAATCAGCTTGAAACGCAAGGTAAAGCTCAACCAGCTTTTACGGGTGTTTCTGAAAAATTTGCAAATACTGCATTAAAACAATTATCAAAATTAAGTGGGGGAGAGAGCCCCACTTTATCTATATTAGCCTGTACGGGTGGAGTATTAGCTTTTAGGCCACTTCTTACTTTAATGGATAAAAGTACATCAAAAGAAGAAAGAAAATATAATGCTGCCTGGATAACAGCTATATCTATTATTAATGGTAGTATTTTGCTTGGAACTCTTAAATCACTAAAGGGCCTGAATGCTGGAGTAGCGACAGCCTTAACAAAAAATATAAAAGCAAACGGTCAAGAATCAGCTAAAGTAAAGGCTGGACTAAACAAACTATCAGAATTTGTTATGGTAGAAGGTTTGATGAACCTTTGCTCCGTTGGGATAACTCGCTACTTAGATAGATTTGTGGGTAACTGTAAAACATCTGACAGTGATGAATCTAAGCTTACTCCAGAGAAAAAAGCTGCAGAGCATAAGAAAAATATGTTCTTTGGTACAGTAGCAGCAGGTGTACTAGCACTAGCAGCATTACCGTTGCTTCCACACAGGGCTAAAATTTCCAGAAGTATATCCGCAGGATTTAGTAAATTTGCAAAAGATAATAGATTTATTACTGCTATATCAAACAGTTCAATAATAAAAGGAATAGGCAAAAAAGTAGGAGCATTCCCTTATTGGTCTTCTGTGAGTGTATTAACAAATGCTATTATGCGTCCGTTGATGCTTATACCTAAAAAGCAGTACTATGCAGCTACTTATAATTTTGCGGCAGAATTTGTAACATTTGGCCTTTTGAAGATGATAAGCGAGCCTTTTAGTGCAAAGTACGGTTCTAGGATATCTAGAGGGGCAGTAAATAAACTGGCACAGATGGCAGGAAGCAAAGCAAATTCGCATGACTTAGCTAAGGCTCAAAAAGGATTTGGAACTGTATTTAGCTTGTTTAATAATGCTTTTATAACAGTGGGCTTGTTGACAGCTGTTGCCAACAATTATGTAACCAGAGGCTTGAGATGTGTAACCAAGCACTTTATTAAAGATAAGAAAGTACATGAAAAAATTGATAAAGAGCATCAGCAAGAGCGAACTAGACCAACATTTGTAATTCCTGCAACTACTCTTAATTCCGGGGATGGAAAGCCGAGCGTTGATACTTCATGTTGGTTAAAATCATTTAAAAAGCAAAATGGCAAATAATATCTTAATCGGGATCTTTAATTTTTTACTATTTGTAAATTTTTTTTGAAATTTAAAAAACAATAAGTCATAATTCATATTAAATCGAGTCTTAAAAGTGTACTATCTCTTGATTAAGTTTTAGGTTATTTAAGATCATTTAAATTAAAGTGTAATTTGAAATTTAGTCGATGAGTTGTACAACAGCTAAATCAATAACCGCGTTGTTGATCTAAAAGCTTTTGAGCAGAAAACATAGGCAATTATAAAAACAAAAATAAGTGATCAGTTAGGGAGAGATTTAATGAAAAAATTTTCTAAATTTATAGGTGCAATGATATTGTCTGGCTTAATTGCCGGCCCTGTTTTTGCTGTAGCTGCAAAGAATAACTCTACACCTAAAAGTCAGGCATGTAGTTATAATATGGACGGTGAAAAAATATGTATGGGAGAGGATCTGTTTAAGGAAGCTGTTAAGCAAACTATTTTTAGTGTAGGTACGCATATATTAAATAAGTATATGCCTAAAAACAGCAATCAAAATCCAAATAACAGCAATAATCAGGTACAATATACAACTAACACCAACACTAATAACAATAATTCTAGTTCCTCTAATAATAATCAAAACAATCAACAAAACAAGGTTGTTGAGGAACAAATGGTACCAATTAGTGGCAATAGCAATTCTAATTCGGGAGTTCCTGCTTCTTCTTCTCAGCAAGTAGTGGAAGAGATGATACCTTTATAATAGATTTCTTTTTGGGGTTATGTAAGATGTTGTCTAGCACAAAATGACAGCATCTTTTTTATTGGGTTGCCTGAGTTTATTAAGAATAGTAAAATATAAACTTAGATAGTAGTAAATTTTAAGGTTTACAGGCATTATATATATAGTCAAATTTTAAAATATTTGGGGAATTCAATAAATGAATGCAATAAAATCAGTAAATTTTGGAGCTAAAAATACGCCACAAAGGGCTAAGACTGACTATAATGAAAGCTCACAAAGGTTAAAGGGTAATAAGTCAAATGATGTTGTATTTAATACTGCAATAGCTGGTGTTACTGCTGGAACTACAGCAGCTGGGACAGTTGGAGGATCTCTTTATGGAGTGAGCAGATTTCCAAACGCCCTAGGAAAAGAATACTTTAGTGCTTTAACAGATAAAAATAACCTTAACAAGTTAGGTTACGAAGAAAAAATTATTGCTACCAATTTAGTAAATATAGCAGAGTCAGTAAAAGATATATCAGTAAATTGTATAAAGAGTAAATCATTCGTAGATAAAGATTGCGAAAAGTTTGCAGACAATCTTGCCAAGCTACCAGGTTTTGAAAGTATAAGTAAATGGCTTGAGAATAAAGCAAATTACGAAAATTTTACGAAAAAGATGGTGTCAATTTCAAAATCTTTATTGCATAAGGATACAGAATATGCAAATAATGCCGCTTCTCAGCTAAAAGAACTCTTGAAAGAGCCAGCAGGACAAGAAAATATTGAGCGAATTGAAAACGCATTTAAAGCAGCCGTAGATAAAGAAGTGTTTAAAATGCTTCCCGATGATTTTGCTTTAAATAAGCTTAAACACTTACCTAAAAAAGTAGTTGGGACATATGCAGCAGTTGGGGCTTTAGTAGCTGGCACAACAGCTGTTCTAGGCAGTGCACTAGTTAGTAAGCTGACAAGTAAAAAATAACCCTCTGAGTAAGAGTAAGAATTTTAAAATACTTATGGATTCTAAATGCAACTATCATTGTAGTTTAAATCGTTATGCGTAGCCTATTATTCTATTATCTCAGAAGCAACAGCGGATATATTCTGGCATTTGCCAGTTATATCAGTTATCAACCCAGAAATATTTTCAATTTCCGAATTTGCACTATCCATCTTTTCTTCTAACTTTATAGAAATATCTTGAATATTATCAACCTGTACTTTAACTTCATCTTCGCTAAGCTTAGTGGACTCAACTATTTTTTTAGATTTATCAGCAAGTTTCCTTACTTCATCTGCAACAATAGCAAAACCTTTTCCATTTTCTCCAGCTCTTGCCGCTTCTATAGCAGCATTTAAAGATAATAAATTTGTCTGCTCTGATATATCAACAATTTGTTGAGAAGCTTCTGCAAAATTATCAAATTTAGTATTAACTTCTTTAATATAGTCTCTCAACATGCTGGCCATTTTCATTATTTGGTCTGTTTGCTCGCAAATTGAGATTATACTTTTGGTGTTATCTTCACTTTTATGCAGAATATCAGTTATTTCATTAAGAATTTTGTCAATATCAACCTTTAATCTTTCTGTATACTGCTCTTTTTCTTCATTTAGTCTACTCACTTCATCCAGAGCATTATGCGCTTCTATATTATCTTGTTTTTCGTTTTCTAATTGAGAATGCTCCACTTCAAGTTGTTTTTTATTAAAATAAATACAGTTTTTATTATGATTTATATCATTGTGTATAGCTTTTGCAAAATCTTCACAACTCCCATAGCCGCAAGCAAAGCAATTTATGTCTCTCGACTTTTGGTCTTTTTTATGAAGAGAATCGTATATATTATTATATTCATTTGTACTTGGGTCTTTTATTTTGACTTTATCAGACTTATCTGAATAACGTCTTGTAAAGTCTGCTAAAGTCAAATTTTTATCAAAATAATCAAATAAAGTATAGACTTTTTTAACAATAAGATTTTTTGTTTTTTCTTTCAGTTTTTGCTTTTTTAATACATTTGTTTCATAATCTATTTGATTTATAGATTTTTCTTTAGTTGTAGCAGTTCCAAGGTTACACCCATTTATACAGTTTAATATATCAACTAACAAAGGTATCTGCTTATTAGCCTTTACATCATCTAAATACTCATCTAAATACTCATAAGCGTGCGGAACACCTTCCACTTGTTTCACCCAAGCACCTTTTACATGGTGCTCAACATTTTCTCTAAGTCCACCCGGCCTGCTAAAAGTCAACCCAAGACCACAGCCTATATCTTCAAATGAATACTCTCTATAGCTATTAAGATTTATGTTTTCTTTTTCAATATATTCTTTAAGCTTTTTATAAGTTATATTATAGCTTACATAATTTTCGGTATTTGGATCAGTAAACTCATCTGTTTTTCCTATACATGGAGAAAGAAAAGATATTTTGTCTGAAATATTTTTATATTTTTTAAGGTATATAGCTGTACACAAAGTAGGACTGTGAATAGGTGCTAATTTTTTTATTAACTCAGGCTCATATTTTTCAATATAGTTAACTATCGCAGGGCAGGGCTGAGCTATAACAGAATCAATATTATTTTCTTTTATTGCTTTTAAGTAAGCCCACGTTGTAATATCAGCACCAAACGAAACATCATATATAACATTAACCCCAAGGCTTTTTAAATAACCAAAGAGTTTTTCGTAATTACTAAAGTTATGCCTTAGCGCTGGTGCTGCAACAATCGAAATTTTTTGCCCACTACGTAGGTCAGCCAAAAATGATTCAAGATCATCATTGTAGTCTCGTGCTCCATGATCACACGTATCTATACATTTACCACAGTTAATGCATCTGCCCGGATCATTTTTAACTTTGCTTTCGCCATCTTTTAAATAGCTTATATTACAAAAATTCACCGGACATTCGTTAATACACTTATTACAACCTACGCATTTATCTTCAAATGTATGCACTACTGACATATTTTGCATTATTGTCCCTCTTAGTAAAAAATACTTATGACTTTATTATATTTTTATATACTACATAAGTATCTATAATTTAGATATCCTTTATCTTGCTTAGATATAACAAAACAATAATTTATTTGTCTTTATAAAACTTATTATTTTATCCGCCCCTAAAATTCTTTCTATTAATGAAACATATCAGACTGAGATTATATAAATTTAATATAAAAGACAATAAGTTTTAAGCTTTTGACAATAAGTTTGTTGACTAATTACTAACAAATTATTAAATTTTCTATATATTGATATTTACCTCTTAAAATATCTCTAAAATACTTTTCAAATTAATCAATCGTGTTAAAATAAATAAAATAAACTAATCGTTGAAATGCGAAGAGAAAGCGTAAAAGATTAAACGCTTAAAATTTAAACTTGATTGATAAGCATTATAAATAATGGAGAATGAGAATTGAAGCCTAAAGTTGCAGTTATCGGTTGTGGAATATGGGGTAAAAACCTTGTTCGAAACTTTTATAATTTAGGAGTTTTAAGCTTAGTTTGCGACCTTGATAAAGAAAATTTAAACACCATTAAAAAAGATTACAAAGATATAGGCACAACTAGTAACCTTGATGAAGTTTTGTTATCCAAAAATATAAACATGATTGTGATTGCAACCCCTAGCCATACACATTATCCATTGGTAAAAACTGCTTTAGAATACGATAAACACGTGTATGTAGAAAAACCTATAGCAACTACAGCAAAAGAAGCTTTTGATCTAAAACAACTCGCAGAAAAAAAAGGATTAGTCTTGATGGTAGGGCATTTACTTTTGTACCATCCAGCTGTTACCAGATTAAGATCCATAATTAAAGATGGTTATCTGGGTGATATTAAGTATATTCAAAGTGATAGGCTTAATACTAATTATTATAGAAATGACAGAAGTGTCATGTGGGATTTAGCCCCGCATGATTTATCTATGATAAGCTATGTTTTAGATCAAAATCCTTTAGGTGTAACATCTGCAACAGGGGCTGCAACCAATAATGATAATATTATGGATATAGTGCACCTAGACATAGATTTTCCTAATAATATAAAAGCACACATCAGCACAAGCTGGATTCATCCAGAAAAAAGAGTATCATTATTGGTTAGAGGAACAAAAGCAACTGCAATATTTGATGATACTTGTATGGTTGAAAAATTACATATATATGATAATTTTTCTCAGTCAAAAGATTCCGTTGCCTACCCTGAATACCTAGAAATTGAGCCTTTAAAGCTTGAGTGCCAACACTTTATCAACAGTGTGATAAACAAAATTAAGCCAAGAAGCGACGGCGATAACGGCTATGAAATTGTAAGAATTTTAGAGGATGCTGAAAGATTAATGCTAGGAAATAATTATCAGAAACTTCATGGATTAAAGCTTTCCAGCTCGCGTAGAAGTCAGTAAATTCCTTAATTTTAGACTTATAGAATATAAAAATTAGAGCATTTGAAATACTAAAATTAAAAAATTTGCTTGCAATTAAAAAATTCTTTGGTTATAATTCAAAATGTAAAAGAGATGCGGGAATAGTTCAGTGGTAGAACGCCTCCTTGCCAAGGAGGAGGTCGCG
>JANQFW010000036.1 GCA_028277625.1 Candidatus Gastranaerophilales bacterium
CTTTTGGGTATTTATCAGCAATAACCCAGCTTTCAAATTCTTCTTCGTTTACTTCCAGTATTGGCAATATTTTGTTTCTTATATTTTTAGAAAAAGGAAGCTTTCCATTTATCATTCTGCTTAAAGTGCTATCGCTGCAACCTATAAGCCTACATACCCTATAATGGGACAATCCTTTATTATTTAGAATTTTATCTATTTTATTTTTTAATTTAGACATTTTGACTGCTTGCGTTTTTTCCATTTGACATTTTTTTAAAATTGAAGTAATATAAAATCATTGAAGAAAAATAAAACTTTAGAGTTTAATCTTTCAAAAATATTTAATCCCAACTAAAATTAGGAGTAGTGACAACTACTAATTAGGGACGCTTTAAAATGTATATTTAAACAATACTACCACAAAATAGTTGGGGGATTTTTATGGTGAAAAAGAATAAAAATAAGCTTATTAATGAGCTGACCGCCGATATTAACCGCTCAATATCTGATTTGGTTAAGATATTACTAAGTAATAAAGCTGATATACTTAATTTAAAAGAGGAAATGGCAAATATAAAAATTATCTTAAAAGAAAACGGATGTAAAGATAACATTTAACCCTAATAATTCATAAATAAAGTTAATCAAGTGATTTAATATAAAGCTCGTCTACTAATACACATATAGAAGCTGCCATCGCCGGAGCCAAAACTAAGCCTATGGTTCCAAAAAACAAACCGCCCACAACCAAAGAACTAATAATAGTTAAAGAATGAAGGTCTAAAAACTTACTCATTAAAATAGGCTTAACTACATTATCTGACAACCATTGAGCTAATAAAAACATTATTATGCCCGGAATCACTAAAATAGGCTTTTGAGCGAAGATAACCAAAGCTATTATAACAGTTGCAATAGTTGGCCCAACGATAGGTATAATATCACTTACACCAGCTATAGTACCTAAGATCAGAGAAAACTTAATTTGAGCAATTGCAAAACCTATAGTAGTAAACAGCCCGATAAAAAGAGAGGCAAATAACTGACTTACTACGTAACCACCAACTTTAGATGATATTGTATTAGAAATTTCGCTTACTTTTTTTCTTTTATGAGAAGGAAAAAGGTTTAAAAATTTCTCTCTTAAATAGTTTTTATCTTTTAAAAATATTATAACTATTACCAATGTTGTAAAAACAGATATTAAAAAGTTTGAAAAACCTTTGGTCAAAAGGATTGAATTTTCAATAATTGTTTGCGCTATTTCAGAGAGTGATCCTATAATTTTGGTTGTGTCCGGTAGTACATTGGTGTCTATTTTCTCGGCCAAGCCTTCTAACTGAAAAGTTTTTAATATGGAATAAAGACCGTCTGCTTTTATTTGTTGAGCTAGGCTTACTACTTTATCCCAGTATTCGGGTATGTCTTTAAAGAACAGTATCATTTGTTTTATTAATATATTTAAAAACGGCACTAATAGTATAAATATTGCAAATAATCCTATAAGCAAAACCAAAACAATGGCTTTATTTCGTGACATTTTTTTTGAAAAAAGTTGTACAACAGGCTCTATTGAACTGGCTAAAATAAAGGCTGCAAATAACAGCAATAAAAAGTCTTTTAAAACAAAAGCTAAATATAAACCTAATAATACACTCAGTATTAAAATTGTATTTTTGAATATAGTTAAGTCAAGCTCTTTAAACATATTTATCCTCAATCACAAAATTTAAAATTAAAAAATAATTAATAATATTTTTTATTTAATTATAATAAATAAACCGATATTTAAAAGTGAATTAATCTGGCATTTTCTTCACTTATAGAATTATATTTAAATCCAGATATTTGACTTATATATTCATTCCAGTTGCCAAGCTGTTTTTTTACTTCTGGCTCATTAATAATTTTTTCAAATTCTTCTTTATTAATTATATTTTTCTGAGTTTCTGTCCTTATAATTATCTCTCTGAGTTTTTCACTTTCAGCTGAACAACTTAATATTGGATATTGCTTATCAGGGCCCCAGGTTAATTTTTGATTTTCCGACTCAATTAAATAATCCCAGTACGATATCTCCTGATCAGCAATTATTGCGGCTTCTCCTGCTGTTTTTTGTTTACCGTATAAGCTTTCAATAATCATATTTAACGTAAGTCTAAAATCGTCTGTAATCGGATCTGTATTTATCAACTCAACTGTCTGAAACATACCCATTCTTTTAAATTTATTTATTACTTCAGAATGGTAAGAGGACATTTCTTTTTTGCCTTTGTCTGCCATATCTGCGATGAGACTTCTTAGGAAAATATTTTCTCTTAGCCACACCTCAGCTTCATTTTTAATGCCTTGGCCTATTTTGTGATTAGTACCGCAGGCGTGTAAGTACTCGTGATATTCAACAGGTAAAAATAACACAGGGTCTTCCAGTAACTCATACGCTATACCTATTGAGTTTGGTACGGTTAAGTCATCTACTGCAATACTTCTATAATGTACAGTTCCTATATCTTTAGGGGGTGTAAACCTGGTCCATAAAGATATAGAATATTTTTTTTCTTTATAATATCCCAAAATATTATGATAATCAGCTAAGCTTATTAGTTTAAGCGGATAATATGTTAAAAAGTCAACAGAAGCAGGCAATGTTTTATAAAATTGTTTAACTATCTTATATAGTTTAGGATTATCATTTAATTTTTCATTATCAAAATAATCCATTGCCTTTTTAAACTCTATAGCTGTATCAACCGCAGTATTTTTGGGCAATATTCTTATTTCATAACCCCTGTTCTTTTGATCTTGGTTATACATATCCAAGAAATCTTCAATTGTATTTGCATACTCATTTAAATCAGTATTTTTCAATAATTTTTTCAAACCTAAATAAGCTCCCTGGCGCACATAATGACTATAATTTTGTGAATTATTTAATACGCTTAGGAGTATATCTAAACTTTTTTTATAATCATAATTTTGTGCGCAAGACCCTATTGCCGGCAAAAATAATCCAGCTAGTGTTTCATGAGTCTTTGTAGGTAATATTTGGTCTAAGTTTGAAATTTGTTTAAATTCATTATAATCATACCTATAGCGTGTTTTTGTTAATTCATTATATTTATTATATAAATATTCTGACCTTTCATCCCTTATCGTAGATTTATTTTTCAAACTATATTCCCAACAGAAAGTTAATTTGTCTGAACTTGAAAAATTGGGGTTAAAGTATAAAAAACTTGTATATTTGCTAATAGCCAGAATTTGCTCTTCTTTTTCTTCATACCCTAGATATAGTACTTTATCATCACAAATAGCTCCCAATGAATTAAGCGGTAACAAAAACTTTAATAGAGTTTGTTTATTATATCTAATATAAAAGCTTAAAATAATTGATATTATAAATTCGATCAATGGCGTGTATTTTTTTATCCAAGTTAAGAACAAAATACCAAAGATAATTAATGTTAATAAGGTTAAAAGCATTATAGATGTATTTTTAATTTTATTTTTAATAACATCCAGATTTATTTGAAACCCAAAGTTGCTATATAAAATATCATCAATTGTAACCAGACCGGTAATTATTTTTTTTATTTCAATACCTGTTTTACCTGTATTTGCAATCTTATCATATAAGTGATTTATGATAAGCTCTTTTTTGTCTAAATCATAAATCCCGTACTTACCGTCTTTTTTTAACTTTATATGGTTTTCATTAAGCTTTTCTATACCTTCATATAAGTGACTTAATATAAGCTCTTTTTTATCTAAATCATAAAGTCCGTATTTACCATCTTTTTTTAACTTTATATGGTTTTCATTCAATTTTTCAATATCTTCATATAAATAATTTAATATAAGATTCTCTTTATCTAAGTCATAAAGCCCATATTTACCTATTTTTTTTATTTTTACATAATCTTTATTAAGTCTTTCAATGTTGTCATATAAGTACTTTAACACAAGATTTTTTTTATTTAAGTCATAAAGTCCGTAGTTATCTTCTTTTTTTATTTTTATATAATTCTTATAATTAAAAGTTTTAATCTTTTGATAATTACCAAAAGGTAAATTGATTTCTTTAACTTGATTTTTCAAATTAACTAAAAATACTAATTTATCATTTTTGATTTTAAAATTTTTATTTATAGAGTTAACAATGAACATTTTTTTTCTTTTATCATATAGTCGATATGTACTATTTTTCTGAAGCTTAATCAGGTCATTTTCTAACGTTCTAATATCATTATAAACAGGCTCAAATAAAAATTTTCTCTCTTTTAAATTATATATACCTTCTTTTCGATTAAGTAATGATAATCTTTTTTCTTCATTATTCTTTTCCACTTTAACCAAGTCATCTGTTAATATTATAATTCTATAATAAATGGGTTTAATTATAAGCTTTTTTGCTTTTAAGTCATACAAGCCTTGTTTAGCATATGCAATAGAAACTCTTACAAGTCGGTCATTTAATACTTTTATATCAGAATATTCAGGCTTAAAAATAAATTTACCTCTTTTAAGATCGAATAATCCTCTTTTATTATAGCTTTTTTCAACCTTGACAAGTCCATTTTTCAATATTTTTATATTTTTATAAATCGGACTAATTATAAATCTTTTAAACTTAGTATCGTAGAGACCTTTATTATATGACCTAAGGTAGTAGCTAATATGTTTAGAATTGCTATAATCTTTTTTTATTATAAACCTATTACTAATAGTATCTGCTGTTACTGCATTTAAGTTTACAAACATAAGTAAACACAAACAAAGTATTATTTTTACTACTCTCATACTCATTCTCCTCTTATTAGCCCAGGATATATGTAAAAATCAAAAGCAAATTCCTGATTTTTAGCATACATTAGACCAAACCAAGTGTAAATAAATATAATATTATTTTTACACTACTTATTATCTGTTTATATATTCTATGCTAATTATTTGTCTATCTATATTTACTTTAGATACACTTGCATAATCTAATCCTAAACTAAAAGCTTTATCCAATGGCATGCCCAAAATCTTTGCCACTATCATTCTAATAACTCCAGAATGGGTGACAACAACTACTTTTTTATGATCTTTTTTTATTAGTTCTTCAAAAAATTCTTCACAACGCTTATAAACCTCTGCCGTGGACTCACCGCTTGGCGAGGGATTATTTACAAAGTCAAATTTCCACTTTTGAAAATGCTTACAGTCGACTAACTCTGACCACTTTTTTAGCTCCCAATCTCCAAAGTTATGCTCTTTTAATCTTTTATCCGTAATATAGTCATTATTGGCAAGAAAAGAAGCTAATTTTGCACAACGTTTTAAAGGACTGGAGTAAAAAACAAAATCATCCAGCTCCGGCAGCTTAGACTTAAGTAACTCTAACTCCACATTAAAATTCTCAGATACATCTATGTCAGAATGACCGTAGCACATGCCTTTTTCACAATTTAAACTTGTATGTCGTATTAAATATATATCCATTCTTATATTATCAATACAAAAATATAAAACACAACTTCACTTATTTGCTGCACTGCACCAAGAGTATCGCCGGTATAGCCGTTTATTCTTTTTGACAACTGCCATCCCATTATTTGCCTTGTGAAAAAAAGAGGAATAATTATCAAAAAATATTTAAACCCTAAAAGAATAAGGGGCAACAAGCCAAATAGCGCTGAAAATATTAAGTCTTCTAAGCTTAGCTTCTGAGTGGTATTATATGATTTGCTTTTAGAAGTATCATCTCTGGCATATTTGTGCGTAAACATTATACTTGTTGTTGCAAACCTGCTTATAGCATGCGCAGATATAAGGGTTAAAGCTAATATTTCAGGCTGTATTTCTTTTAAGGTAAAAAACTTAAGCCCTAAAATACATATCAAGCCTACTGCTGCATAAGTGCCAATGCAAGAATCCTTCATTATTTTTAGTATTTGTTCTTTGGTATGACCACCACCAAAACCATCACAAAAATCAGCAAAGCCGTCTTCGTGCAAAGCACCAGTAGCTAAAATAGTCGATATCATACTCAATAAAATAGCAATCTTATCTGGCAAGATCAAACTAGCTAATATATAAACTATTGCACCTATGCTACCTACTATTATCCCAACAAGGGGGCTATATTTTTCTATTTTTCTCATGCATTCTTCAGAATAATTAGCAAGCTTGTAACAAGGTATTCTTGTAAAATATACGAGTGCTGTAAAAAATATAGTTATTTCTTTTTTAAGCTTGTTATACATGGGCTTCTATACCACACGCATTACATTTGCCTGCTCAAATGTAGCCATATCATTTAAAAGCGTAACCGCAGACTCTAGGAGAGGATAAGCTACAGCCGCGCCTGTACCTTCGCCCAAATGCATTTTCAAATCTAACAATGGAGTTGCATTAAAATATTTTAGCATTAAATCATGGCCTTTTTCGTAGGATTGATGAGCAAACACACAATAATCAAGTATATTTTGATTAAATTTATGAGCAACCATCAATGCAGAGCCTGCAATAAAACCATCAATCAATAATATCATTCCTAATTCAGCAGCTTTTAACATTGCACCAACCATCATGGCATGTTCAAAACCACCAAAGGCAGATAAAATATCTAAAGGATTATCTTTGTCTATTGAGTTATTAGCAATTGCTTGAGTTAGTATCTTTGTTTTTCTGTCAATACCAGACTCATTTAAGCCACCACCTTTGCCAACACACTTTTCAAGAGATATACCTGATATTATATTCATTAAAACAGATGATGCTGAAGTATTACCTATACCCATTTCTCCAAAACTAATTACATTACAGCCTTTTGCTTGAATATTTTCTACTATATCAGCAGCTATAGCTATGGCATGTATACATTGTTCTTTGGTCATAGCCGGATCATGGAGAAAATTTTTAGTTCCTTTTGCTATTTTAGCTTTTATCAAGTTAGGATGAGATTTAAAGTCATAATTAACGCCTGCGTCAATTATTTTTAAGTCTATATTATGCTGATTTGTAAATACATTAATAGCACCGCCGCCTTGTATAAAGGTCTTAACCATTTGATGAGTTATCTCTTGCGATGAGGGGCTTACACCCTCTTCTACAATTCCATGGTCTCCTGCAAAAAGTAACATTGTAGGCTTATTAAGACTGGGAGTTAATGAATTTTGTATACATCCTATTTTTAATGCTAGTTCTTCTAATAAACCAAGGGAACCTACTATTTTAGCTCCTGAATCTAGCTTTTGTTGCAATGGCTCTGCTAAATGAGAGCTTATAGGATTTATATCAAAATTAATTTTCATATAACTACCTTTTCTAAATCTTTGAGAATAACATTAGCTATAAAACTTTTATCATGTGGAATATTACAGTTTGAACAGTCCAAAATAAGAATAAGAAAAGGCTTAGTTTTTTCATCTTTTATGTAAATTTTTTTATAGTAACCATCTCTTGAATTTACTTGACACATGCCAAGCTTATATAGGCCTGTTTGTGTATCAATATCTATTTCTACGTTGAATTTAGGGCAAGCACATCCATAACAATTTAAGCTATCCAAAGACATATTATGGCAAACTTGCCCTTTTTCTAACATAGGACAAAAATCCTTAAACTCTTGCTGCATAGATTTAAATGAAAATCTTTCAACAAGTTGTTCAATGGTTAAATATTGTAATCTCTCTAAAACTTTGTTTCTTTTAAAAAGAATATTTTCTTTTGATAAAACAAACCTCTCTTTAAGATTACATAAGTCTTCAAAGATTGTTTTCTCTTTAGCTACCAATTTAGTTTTTCTATAGCCTCTTGAATCTGCTCAATATAATAATCAATAGCTCTAGGATATTTTAATATAGCAAAGCCTCCTTCTGACTGAAAATTTTCTGCTATAGTCAATGAATCTAAATCTATTGATAGATCTTCTTTGATCTTATGAATATCATTTTTAAAATGATTGCCTGTAACCATAAACAATGGAACAAATAAGACATCTTTATCAACAGCATTTTGCTCTTCTATATCTTGTAGTATAACTTCTTTTCTAAAAGGAAAAACTCCGTCAATGCAGTGGAAATAATTACTATGATTTAACTCATTTAAGTAACCTCTTATGTATAAGAAGGACTCAGTACCTACAGCATCTAAATTTGGTGAAC
Organism: Candidatus Gastranaerophilales bacterium; assembly: GCA_028277625.1. GTDB lineage: Bacteria > Cyanobacteriota > Vampirovibrionia > Gastranaerophilales > JANQFW01 > JANQFW01. Next base: position 8,136 of record JANQFW010000036.1, read on the forward strand.
CATGTGCGATATAAACAATATTACGACTGTCAAAGTGTGCCCTAAGTTCTTTGTCCAACCTGCTCAAAAACTTGTTTGTCTTGTTAGTTTTTGTAAATAAAGGATCAGTTAACTCATATTTTGTATAAGATATCCTTTTAAATCCATTAACCACGTCTATTAAGTAAGTGTGCTCGTCTGCAGGAAAAAGATTAACCGATGCAACAACAACTTTCTTATATCCCTCTCTGTCTAAGGCAGCTAGCTGCTGTACTGGAGAGTAATACCTATTTCCTTCTTTATCAAATTTATTTAAAACGTCCCTAGATGTAAAAGACATTCTCACTTCAACGTCTTTTGGCAATCTTGATTTTACCTGATCGATAAAGTCTTGATATTGCTTTTGGGCATCAATAGCTGCAGACCCATAGACCGCTAATAAAACCGCTAATTCTTTATTGTAATACTTGAACCTTTCCATTACACATCCTCTTTTAAAATATACCAATGTATGACTATAATAACTCTAATAATTATAATATTAAAGATTTTATTCTGATTCAATATTTAAAAAAATTAATCAATTAATCTCTCCCAATCAATTATATCTTTAAACTTTAAAGCTACACCATTTTGAACAGAATTTTTCCAGCTTTTAAAATTCCACTCTTTTACTTGTTTATTTAAATTTTGGGCAAGCCACCATTTTCTAAAATTATCACAGTGAAACACCTCATGAGCCATAGAACCTTTTACTTTAGGCGAGTCATAAAAAATTTCATATTTATCGGAAACACCTGTATGCATTTCAAAACCGTGTACTTTAATATCTTCAAATAGAATATAATCTTTTCTTTTTAAAATTTTATTTGGCATAAATTCAACATTTGCAGGTATTAAGCCAATACCAGATTCATTATCAGGTTTAGCTCTACTACTTTCTGTACCAAAAGGATCATTTAATTGATTGTGCAGCATTTGATAACCACCACAAATCCCGTATATATCAACATTAGTATGTTTTAAATCTTCTGCAATGCCTGTATTTTTTAACCAGCGCAAATCATCTATAACCGCACGTGAGCCGGGTAAGATTATTTTATCAAACATATCAAGATATACTCTTTGACTAATAAAAGACACTTGCACACTTGGATCATGAACCAAAGGCTCAACATCATTTATATTACTAACTCTTGGGTATTGAATCACTCCAACATGAATAACTTCTTTGTTTTTTTGCTCATAGCTGTGCATTATATCCATACAATCTTCATTATCTAAACCATAATTAATATGAGGAATAACGCCTAAAACAGGGATACCCCAACTTTCAATAATTTTCCTGCCATCGTCAAAATAAGAGACATCGCCTCTAAAATCATTAATAATAACACCTTTAAACCTCTTTTTAACCTGCTTAGGCATTAACTGATAAGAGCCTAAAACAGATGCAAAAACACCACCGTTTTCTATATTTGTAACTAAAACAGAATTTACATTTTCTTTTTCCATCATAAACTGGTTTGCAAGGTCTCTATTTTTTAAATTCAGCTCAAAGCCCAAGCCAGCACCTTCTATGACAAGCATTTCATTATCAGCAGATAAAGCTTCAAAAGCAATATCAACTTCTGCTTTTAAACTATCCATTTGCTTATAAAAAGTCCCCGGCGTAATTATGTTGCTTGGCACTCCCCTAATAACTATTTGTGAGCGGACGTTACCCATTGGCTTTAACAAAACAGGATTCATGTCAGCTTTAGGCTCAATACCCATTAGTGCTGCCTGCGAAGCTTGAGCAATTGAGAGTTCTTTATTATATTCACATACAGTTGCGTAATTAGACATGTTTTGCGCTTTAAACGGGCAGACTTTTATACTATATTGCTCTTTTAAGGTTTTCCCAACAAAACCCGTAACAAATGTTTTGCCGGCATTTGAAGTGGTTCCCAAAAATAATAAATGTTTTTGCTTGCTAATCATTATATATTATTTCATTTTTAAAGGAATACCTGCGGCAGTAAAATAAACACTATCAGCTTCTTTAGCAATAGACTGATTAACCCTGCCTGCTATATCTCTAAATTTTCGCCCTAAAGGAGTCTCTGGCACTACACCAAGACCAACTTCGTTAGCCACAATTATTGCCTTATAATCAACATCCTTAAGTGAAGAAATCATTTGGCCTACATTTGACTTAATGTCTTCTTCTGTTTTATCTGCTAACATCAAGTTTGATGTATATATCGTCATACAATCTATAACGATAACTTCAGAGTCAATATTTTTTAATAAAGGCGCAATACTATAGCCTTCCTCATAGTTTTTCCAAAAACTAGGCCGGCTCTTTTGGTGATGATTAATACGTTCTTTCATTTCTTCGTCAGTTGTATAAGGCACATAAGTTGCAACATATGCAACATTATCAGAAGATTCTTTTGCCAGGCTTTCAGCAAAGCTACTTTTGCCGCTTCTTGCTCCTCCAAGAACAAAAATTATTTCACCCACTTATTGCTACCTCTGTTTTTTATTTATTTTATCTTTAAATATATTACTATAAAAAGGCTGTGGGCTGTCACTAAAAAAAACCTTAACTTTAAATTATTTTGATATATTATTAAATAACAAAAATTTAATAACAAAAATATTTTTAGTTACATCCTTAATAAAATAAAAAGGTATAGGGAAATGAAATTAACACATAGAGGCAGAAGATTAAGGGTTAATAGCGGAGTAAGAGAGCTAGCAAGAGAAACCATTCTTTCAGTAAAAAACCTAATTTATCCACTTTTTATAGTGGAAGGCGAAAATATAAAAGCAGAAATACCATCTTTACAAGGGCAGTATCATTTATCTGTTGATATGCTGGATGATGAAATAAAAGAAATCACAGACCTGGGCATTCCTGCAGTTATTTTATACGGATTGCCAGAATATAATGATCAACTTGCTACAAGTGCATACGACGAAAACGGCATTGTGCCACGAGCAGTTAAAAAAATAAAAGATATAAATCCAGAATTAACTGTCATAACTGATGTATGCTTATGTCAGTATACAGAACATGGGCATTGCGGAATTATAGAAGACGGACAAATCCTAAATGATCTTTCTGTTAAGTTAATTGCAAAAGCAGCACTATCACATGCCAAAGCAGGCGCGGATATTGTAGCACCCTCTGACATGATGGACGGAAGAGTTAAGGCAATAAGAGACTTATTGGACGAAGAAGACTTTGAGTATACTTCAATAATGCCTTTTAGTGTAAAATATGCATCAGGCTTTTCTGGGCAATTTAGGGTTGTTGAAGACTATTCTCCAAATTCAGGCGACAGAAAAAGCTATCAAATGGATCCTGCAAACTCTAATGAGGCAATAAAAGAAGCTGAACTAGATTATCAAGAAGGTGCGGATATTCTTTTAATATCACCTGCTTTATCTTATTTAGATATAATTTATAAATTAAAGCAAAAATTCAACTGCCCTATTGCAGCGTATAACGTTAGCGGTGAATATATGATGATAAAAGCTGCAGCGAAAAAAGGCTTGCTTGATGAACAAACAGCTGTAAAGGAAATACTCTTAAGCATGAAGCGTGCAGGCGCAGATTTAATAGTTACTTACTTTGCAAAAGATGTAGCTCGCGGCTTTAATTAATTAATATTCAATTTATTTTTTAATCTTATCTAAAAAAAGTATTTTTAAGATCAATTGGTAAAGAGTATATTATTTTTTTACATGCTATAATTAATATAGGATAAAGATTAAAAAGAGATAGGAAAATTAGTTAATTGGGGCTAAGAGAGAATGATAGATAATCCATCAAAAACATATAGCGCTGATAATATCAGAGTTTTAGAAGGTCTGGAAGCTGTAAGGCTAAGACCTGGTATGTACATCGGATCAACCAGCCAAAAAGGCGTTCATCACTTAATTTACGAAATTGTTGATAACTCTATTGACGAAGCATTAGCTGGATACTGTTCAGAAATCAGAGTAAAAATCAATAATGATGAAAGCGTAACAGTTGAAGATAACGGTAGAGGCATTCCTACCGACATAAAAGAAGATAGCGGAAAATCTGCACTAGAAATTGTACACACAGTACTGCACGCAGGTGGTAAATTCGGCGACGGAGGTTATAAAGTTTCAGGCGGACTACACGGAGTTGGAGCTTCTGTTGTTAACGCACTTTCTGAAAAATTTATTGTATCAGTTTCCAGAAACGGATGGATACATAAACAAACCTACCTTAGAGGTCAGCCTACAACCGGCGTAACAAAAACAAAAGAAACAGAAAAAACAGGAACCAAAACTACTTTTTGGCCAGATCCCGAAATATTTAAAGAAACAACTCATATAGATAGAGATGTTATTGCCAACAGACTCAGAGAAATGGCATTCCTTAATAAAGGCTTAAAAATTGTATTCATAAATGAAGAAACTGAAACAGAAGAAATTTTTCATTACGAAGGCGGTATAGCCAGTTATGTTGAATTTTTAAACAAAAACAAGCATACCACTCACCCCGAAGTCTATATGGAGCAAACAAAAGATGATGTCTATGTAGAAGTAGCTTTGCAGTATACTGATGGGTATAACGAAACTGTTTTAAGTTTTGCTAATAATATTAATACGCATCATGGCGGTACCCATTTAACTGGGTTCAGAAACTCTTTAACAAGGGTTATGAATGATTACGCAAGAAAAAATTCTATAATTAAAGAAGCTGATGGCAACCTAAGCGGTGATGATATAAGAGAAGGCTTAACAGCAATTGTTAGTGTAAAAATTCCTGAACCTCAGTTTGAAGGACAAACTAAAGAAAAACTTGGAAACAGCGAAGTTCAAGGTATTGTTAACAGTGTTGTAAACGAAAAGCTTCAAGAATGGCTTGACTTCAATCCAAAGCAAGCTAAGTCTATTGTAGAAAAATCCTTACAAGCTCAAAGAGCAAGAGAAGCCGCAAGAAAAGCAAGAGAACTGACAAGAAGAAAAAGCGCTCTTGAAAACTCTACACTGCCTGGCAAATTGGCTGACTGCAGTAGCAGAGAAGCTGATAAGTGCGAAATTTACATAGTTGAGGGTGACTCTGCGGGTGGTAGTGCTAAGCAAGGTAGAAACAGAATGTTTCAGGCTATCCTTCCTTTAAGAGGTAAAATCTTAAACGTAGAAAGAGCAAGAATCGATAAAATTTATAATAATAATGAAATTAAGTCTCTTATTCAGGCTCTGGGGATAAACATCAGCAGAGATGAAGAAGAGTTTGAGATGGAAAAACTTCGTTACCACAAAATCATCATAATGACAGATGCGGATGTTGACGGAGCTCATATTAGAACATTATTATTAACTTTCTTCTTTAGATATGCAAAGCCTTTAGTGGAGAACGGACATATTTATATTGCTCAACCACCTTTATATAAAGTTTCTGTAGGTAAAAAATCAGAATACTTATATGATGACAGAGCCTTAGATCAAAAACTAAGAGATCGTGGTATTAATAATTTAACTTTGTGCGATTCTCATAAAGAAAAATTCTGCAAGGGTGAAGATTTATCACAACTAATACAAAATATGGCTAATTATTATCACTCTTTCTATAATCCTGTGATTAATGGAACTCCACAGATGGTAATAAGAGGTTTAATCAGAGGTGAAGTAAGCCTTCAACACTTTGAAAGTTTAGAAAAACTTGAAGAGTTAAATGCTTACCTATCTCATTATATAGAAGATCATGGCGAAAGCCATAAAACCACAGTTCAGCTAGACCCTGAAACAGGTAAAAACAGTATTTATGTAACTGTTTCAGGCGAAGAAGAACAACTAATAATAAATGATCTATTAATTGACAGTATTGAGTTTAATAGAATCAAAAAGGCTTATCCAAAAATTAGAGAATTCTTAATAGAAGAAGAAACAAATTTGTATTTAGTAGTTGATGATCAGACAGAAATTGAAATTAATTCTTTTGAGCAGCTACAAAAAATAGTAGAAGAAAAAGGCAAAAAAGGTCTTACAATACAGCGATTCAAAGGTCTTGGAGAGATGATGCCTGAGCAGCTATGGGAAACAACTATGAACCCTGAAAATAGAACTTTATTAAAAGTAAATATAGAGGATGCTCTTTTATCTGACCAGCTCTTTGACATTCTTATGGGGGAAAGAGTTGAGCCTAGAAGAGACTTTATTGAATCAAACGCTGTTTACGTTAAAAACCTTGACGTTTAAGATTATAAATAAATTTAAATTAAATATAGAAAAAATCCGCTTATGCATGGCGGATTTTTTCTTTTATTACAAAGAATAATTTTTTATGCAGCTTTTAGCCATTCTTTAGCTTTATCTAGTTCAGAGGTTTCAAAGAACTTACCTTTTTCTGGCATGAGACCCTCAATAATATTTTCCATTTCTTTTTTGTAAGTCTCATCACCTACCATAGCCACATATTCAAAATTATCTTTATGGTTTAAGTAAAAATTAAAATCTGCTAAAAAACCTTCAAAAGTATAACCTTTTACGTTTTTTAAGACAATAAGGTTTTTTACCTTTTCATACTTTTTAATTATATCTTCTATAGTAGGTATAACGCCCACTATATCATCTCTTGTTATCATATCAGAAGCTTCTATAACCAGATAATTTTCATCTTTTTCAACAGTCTTAAGCATCTTTTATCTCCTTCTTGACTTATATATTCATTATTAGAGATAAAGGCAGTCTTAACAATCTACTTTTAGGTAAAATAAATACTTTTTTCCTTTTTAATAATTATTTATTCTTTTTGTAGATATTATTATAATTATTACAGCCATTTAACATCATACACTTTTCAAAAGCCTTGCCTGGCCTACCAAACATCAGTCTTAGCAAGGCAAATCTTTTATTTAAAATACCTTCCATACAGTTGACAAAGCAATCCACTTGCTTAACGGTGGCATTTGTATTATTTAACGTATTCAAAACTACGCCATTACCAATTGTTAAATCTCTAGTCTGATCTAAAACGCAGCTTGTTTTACCCAGTACTGTATTAAACCGGCTCATAGAGGTATTTAGCTTGTCTGTGCTCTCTTTTAAATTAGTAATAATATCTTTAATATTTTCTTCAGTAGAATCCGACTCAAAAACATTGCTAATTCTACCTGTTATATTGCCTGTAGATGAAATTATTTTACACAAATCTTTTTTAAATGCGGATGTTTTAGTAACCTGATTCAAGTCCGCAAGAATTTTATTAAGCTTATCAGTACTTTTAGCCCCATTGGCAATTATGGCAAAGAGCTCTTTTTCATTTCTATCTATTAACGTATTTATATTCTCAGATAACTCACTAATATCCATTGCCATTTTTTCCTGCACAATAATAGACCGCTCCATATTATCAATAAACCTTTTTACTCTTTTTTCTTTAAACTGATTTTTCAAAAAGTCCTCAATTTCACTAAAAGAGAAAGAAGCCTGTCCCTTAATAATTACTTTATCTGATATTACTTGATTGATAGGATGTTCAGGGTAAAGAAGCTCAATGTATTTTTGCCCGGCAATTCCCTCTGAGCGTGTTTTTGCTGTTATATTTGCAGGCAATCGCAAATTCTTCATATAAAGATTTATTTCAACTATTGTACTTTTTAAGTCATCAGCAAATCTTACTCTTCTTATTTTCCCTACATTAACCCCTTTATAAAAGACCTGTATCCCTGTAGTGAGAGCTTCAGGTTTTACAAATTCCGCATAAATAGTCATCTCAGGCCGGACAGTAAAGTATCTTAACCAAAAAACAATAAATAAAAATAATAAAACAGTAATAATAATAAACAGTCCTGCCTTAAATTCCGCGTATTTAATTATTTTTTGATTAGGCATAAGCTACTTTCTCCAATAAAGAATTTTTATATCTCCAATATCCCCCTAATAAGGGGGCTTTTTTATTACTTTTGTTTACTCATTCTTTTTGTTTTCCTTGCATTTTTGTTGACAATATTCTATAGTTTGGCGCTCTCTAAAGCTACAGGGGTACGGTGAAGACTCACTTAAGAAATCTTCTTTTGTGCCTTCCCAAACTATATAGCCCTTATCAAGAATCAATATTCTATCAGAGACTTTTAATACGGTTTCTATAACATGGGTCACAACAATAGAGGTCACACCAATATCATCTCTTAAATTTATCATATCGGTTTCTAGCCTGGCGGCTGTAGCAGGGTCAAGCCCCGTACTGGGCTCATCATAAAGCAAAACATCGGGCTTAAGCGCCAACGTACGAGCAATACTTACTCTTTTTTGCATTCCACCGGAAAGCTCTTCTGGATATAAATCGATAACTTTATCCATACCTACCATTTTTAATGATTCTTTAACTATTGCATCTATTTGCTCATGGTCAAAGTCTGTTGTTTCAAACAAAGCAAGGGCAACATTTTCCCACACAGTCATAGAATTGAACAAGGCAGGATACTGAAAAGACATGCCAAGCCTATTAGCTTTAACAATAATATCTCCTTTTGTAGGATATATAAGGTTGCTAATAAGTTTTAGAATTGTACTTTTCCCCGACCCAGACTCACCAAGAATAGAAACTATTTCCCGAGGATAAATATCAAAACTAAGATTATCCAAAATCTTTTTGTGTCCGTACTCTAAGCAAACATCTTTCAAAGTAACAATAGGGATTTTCGACATATCTACGCTCCAAAAAATAATGATGTAATTACATAGTTAAAAGCAAAAATAAATATAATACTCCATACAACCGTTTTAGTAGCAGCATTCCCTACAGCTTCAGCACCTCCTGATACATTTAAAGCTGTAGTAGTAGCTATAATTGTTATAGTGATACCAAAAACAAAAGCTTTCAAGGCCATAATAAATAAATCCTTTACCTCTACAAAAGACCTGGTTGAATCCAAATAAATGCCGTAGTTTAAGTTCACTGCATATTTGGTTAAAATCATACCTGCTAATATAGATAAAATAGCAGCAACAACACTTAATAAAGGAGTAATAATACTTGAAGCTATCAACCTGGGTACAACTAAATATTTTATAGGATTAATGCCAAGCACAATAAGAGCTTCTATTTGTTCAGAAACCTTCATGCTACCTATTTCTGCTGTTATTGCAGCTCCTACCCTTCCTGCGACAACAATAGAAGTTATAACAGGCGCAAGTTCTCTAATTACCGCAACCCCTATTATTCCTCCTACAAGGTGTTCCGCACCAAAGCGCCTCGCGAGCTCTTGTGCCATCTGGGTTGAAAGAGCCAAGCCAATAAACATTGCGGTTATACTCACTATAAAAATAGAGCCAATGCCGGCTTTATTAATTTGCACAGCTGTTTCTTTCAAATTCAGATTTCCCCTTAAGATATACTTAAGGGCCTGCGCCAGATTTATCCCTGATCTGCCTATTCCTGAAACAGCATCTTTAGAGATCATTGTTTATATACCCCCAACCCCCTTGCTAGGGAGATATTTTTATTTAGGCTCGCTTTTCACCATTTATATCGGCGTGCTCGCCCATAAGATATTAAAAAATGATTTAATTTATATTAAATGATGCCTTCCCCCTTTCTGGTTCGAAGGGGGGAAGGTTATTTTCTCAGCTATTATCTTTTAAACTAGAGTATTATTTAATTATCCAACTTGATTTTTTACTGTATGAAAATCGCAAGTATCTGCGGTTAACCCTATAAGGTTAAATCTGTTGGCAGTAATAAACGCCGCCAATTGTTGTACACTACGACTGCTAACTGGGTGGCGAGCTAAGAAACAGCCGGTACATACTCTTTTTGAGTGTACATTATTCCAAAAACATGCCAGACCATTTGCATTATAGCCGGCACATGCCATTAATGCTGCAGCTTGTTGATTAGCTTGTTGTTCTTGTTGAGGACTAAAACTTTGTCCTAAAGTTAGTTCAGTTAGGGCAGGAAGAGTACTTTGAGTTTCAGCAGGAGAAGAAAGCATGCCAGTGTAATCTAAAGGTAGACCACGCATTTGACATAAATTTATATTAAGTGTGTGCTTAGCAAGAACATGCCCCATTTCGTGAGACAAAACAGCAGCTAGTTCTGCTTCTGTATTTAATATTTTTAACATACCTGTTGTAATATAAATCTTACCGCCAGGCACTGCGAAGGCATTAGGGTTAGGGTCACATAGTACACCGAATTTAAATTTTAAACTACATCTGTTACCGGTTTTTGCAAGTCTTTGACCTACAGAGTCAACATATCTTTGAACTTTACAATTATTCAATACTCTATAACGACATTGAATTTGCTGGTCTATTTGCTGGCCGATAGATTTACACATAGCTTTGTCTGCGGCTGGTACTAGTTTTGTCATTTTATTAAAAGCAAAAGCGCTTGTAGGCACCATCATACAGCTGATTAATACTGCAAGACCCAACTTAAATAATTTCATATTTATCCTCCTCATTGGAAAATTATATTTAAATTTCGTTTAATTTATTTTGCTGTGTATACTATCATTTTTTTAGTCACCTATACATTATCCAATTGTAATTAGCCGATTGGACTAAAATTTAAAAAGCATTTTTGAAAATGCAAAATAACTTTAAAATATTTAAGTAGCGAATATTATTTAATAAAAATTAATAAATAAAAATAATATTAGCAACTTACAAAACTTTTAAACTTCATTAAATATGTCAACACATTACAGATTAAATTTAAATACAAAAGAGAAGAATAATGGTGGTAAAGTTTAATACTTCTAAAACAAAACTTTGGGGTGCATCAAAAAGAAAAAGAGACAGCCAAAAAATTACATCACCTTTTAGCGCAAGCAATGTCGTTAAGGAAAAAGAAATACAAGTAGTTCAGATATTAGACCTTTTTAATAAAGGAAATAATTTTAAAATTGAACCCAAAGAAGGTATTTTAGATGAAACTTATACAGGAATAAAAGAAAGAAAAAATGGAAAAGAAATAGTTTTATTAAAAAATAGTAAAGGCGAAGACAAGTTTAGCGCTTTTAAAAAGGCTGGTTGTAATTTAAGTATAGGAATAAAATTAAGTAAAAAAATTGACCCAACAGCAAGGATTTTTGACCCTAAAACAGGTCTAACGATTTTAGCAGCAGATGGAGAGTTAGAGTTTGAAAACTGGGGCGTCAAACTAAAAGCCCAACACAAAAATAGTCCGTCATTTACTGGAATGCTTCATGTTATTACAGGCTTTAGAAGCAAAAGCGTAGAAGACTCTGTTAAAAACTACTTTGACTCTGATAAAGATTTTGTAGTTAAGGGCGAGAACTATGGCAAATTAAATAACGACTATAACATAATAGTAAGCACACAAGGAAACGGTACAAGGTTAGCAGGAATCAGTAGTGAAGATAAAAACAGCGAAGAAAATGGAGTTAATAAAGCGGCTGTAAAGCTTCCTGCTTATAATAGAAGCATTTTACATGATATTATTGATAAAAGCATAGGCTCAGGAATAATTGAAAAAGAGTCTAGCTATTATCAATTTATAAAAGATTCAGAGAGGATAGGAGATGCTTTTGCTATTGGAAAAGCATTTAATGATGAAACTATAAAGATAAACAAACCAACTATTATCGCTCCTTCTGACCATATAAATAACATTGACTTTTCTAAAGCATTAAAAGATTTTGAGTCTAAAGATAATTGCGGAATGATGATGATAAGTGTCGTTCTTACTCCAGAAGAGCAGAAAAAAAACACATACACAAGCAGGCTTGTATGTGTAGATGATAATATGCAAGTTAAAAATTCTTTTAAATGTAAAAAAGGAGTTTATAACAACGAAGAACAACTCAAAGAGGCAAAATTAAAAACAGGTAAATACAAAGGCTCTTTTCTTTCAGCTATACCAATAGCAATATTTCACCCTAAAGTACTCGAAAAGTTCAAGGAAATCACTGCTAATTACATAGACCAGAAGCAACAATGTTTTTTAGGAGCAGACGTTTTTCCTATACTTCAAAGAGTGCTAAACAATAATGAAATTATATTTAATGGCAAGCCTTTAAAGCTTTATACAACGATTGCTAAAACAATAGAAGGAAGAAACGCGAAAGATTTTGATATTGGTACATTTAACTTGTATGCAAAAACGGCAAGGGCAATAGCCAAAGGAGAACTACCCTATTTCTCACCCAAGTTAGTAGAAGAATATAAAAAAAATGTAGATAGCGCTACAGGGGCTGTTTGCTTGAACGAAACAAAAGATTTATTTGAACAGTTAAAAAAAACAGAAATATTAAAGAAAATATCAGGTTCAATTGTTATAACTAAATAATTAAAATAAAAGACAAGGCTATATATAATAAATGCAAAATTCTTTATTAAGTTTAAACTTTAAAAATAAAATTTCATCTATCCAGCGCAAACCAAGTTTTAAAGGGACAGAACCTATAAGTGCGGATTCTGATTATGCCCTTGATGAACCTGCTAAAGGTAAAAATAAAATAGGGCTTAATGAGGCAGAAAGCCTTAAAGGTAGGTCATTATTAAAAAATTTAAAACATCATATACATAATGGTTCAAAAAAAATACTCGAATTTATCAATGAAACACAATTAGTCCCAGAAGTCGCCATGGCCTTTATGAAACAAGTAATGGATGACAATGAAACAGGTCAAACTTTTATAGCAGAAATCCTTAAAAAACCTAAAGAGGAATCAAGAACAATAAATACTCTTGTAAAAAATTTAGGCGGAGAGAAAAAATACCTTGAATGGTTCACACAAAGCTACTTTAAAGCTTATCAAGCTTACGTTGAAAAATTTTTCAAAGAAGCAACGTCTCCAGATGAACTATTAAAATTCGCACCTAATTGGAAATTTACCAGTTTTGCTGAAAAACAAAAAATGCTAAGCAAAGATTCAGATTATATGACTTTTGGCAAAGTACCTGATAGTTTTGGAAGTGAAGAGACCTACAAAAAATTAATAAGTAATATCAGTTATGAGCCTAAAACAGGTGAAATTACTATATCAGATAAAGGTTTCGAAAAGTCTTTTAAAGTAGAAGTTTTTAATAAAGAACAAGTAAAAAGCTGTTCCAGCAAATTTATTGCAAAAGTTGAAGTTGACGGATCAGCCTTTATAGTAAAGGCTGATCCAAATAATAACGATCTAAATAGTATGCTTAGGAGTGATTCTATCTATGTAGATGCCTGTATTGATCGTTATTTAACTTTAAATAGTGCAAATAGCCCTACTTGCTACTACTATGATAGAAAAACAAATTCAAGTATTTATGAATATATACCCGGTGAAGTTATGAGTTCTGAAAACTTTATTTGCCACCCTAATTACATAAATCTTATGTATTTAAATAATGCAACAAAAGGCATTAACGACCTTGGTATTTATTGTAATGAAAATAAAAGATTTAACTTTATACAAACAAACGATAGAGGAATTATACCAATAGATTCAGGCAACTTTACTTACTTTCAAGGCCTAAAACCCGGTACTTATATGAATGTAGAACTTCCCAATGAGTGTGGAAGAAGCCTACCTTTAATCTATGCAAGCCTAACAAAAGCAAGACTAGATAAAGAAAGTAAACAAAGTTAATTTTGATTTCACCTTTACTTAAATACCCTTACCCCGAGAATATCCTTTATATGATGTTTCTTTAATAAATAATACCCATGATAATATTTAAGAAATGTAAACATTAATATAAGGAAAAATGTGCATGTTTTTTGAATATTTAGATAGTTATTCAAAATTTTATTTTATCATTGCAAGCATTAGCACAATTTTGTTTGTAGTCATAATGATAATGACTTTTATGGGGCACGACTATTCAGGGCAAAGCTCTACCGAAGGCTTTTCAACCGAAGCCTTTGAGTTGATGTCTTTACAATCAATTTTAGCCTTTTTTATGGGGTTCGGCTGGGTTGGATTAGCGGCAAAAACAGAATGGGATATGTCAAACGGAGTATCCGTAATTATTGCAGGCCTTTTTGGTATTGCAATGATGTTATTTACATCATTTTTAATGAAGCGGGTAAAAAATCTAAATAAACAAGTTCAGTTTGATATAAAAGAATGCATCGGCATAATAGGTCAAGCTTACACAGTATTAGAGCCTAATAAAATTGGCCAGGTTCAAATAAAAGTAAGCGGTAAACTTATGACCTATGATGCGATTAATGATACAGAAGAAACAATAAGCTCATTTAGTCCAATAATAGTAAAAGAAATAGATAAAAACGTTCTAATAATAGAACCGTATGTAAGAGAAAAAGGAGAGTAACATGTTAGAAACATCAGGCATTATGGGGATTATAATAGTTCCTATTCTAATCCTTCTTTTTGTTCTTGGTTTTGTAGCAAACCAGTACAAAAGATGTCCCTCAAACAAAATTTTAGTTATTTATGGTAAAACAAACGAAGAAAAAACATCAAAGTGTATTCACGGTGGTGGTGCATTTGTTATTCCTCTGATTCAAGACTATGAATATTTAAGTCTCGAGCCAATGACCACAGAAATCGACTTAACAGGTGCGCTTTCTAAAAATAATATCAGAGTAAACGTACCATCAACGTTTACATTTGGCATATCACCCAAGCCGGAATTAATGCTTAATGCGGCGGAAAGATTGCTTGGAATGCACAGAAAAGCAATCATAGATCAGGCAAATGATATTATTTTAGGTCAATTAAGGCTAGTTATTGCAACTTTAGAAATTGAAGAAATCAACCAAGACAGAGAAAAATTTCTTGTACAAATTAACCAAAACGTAAATACAGAATTAAACAAAGTAGGTCTTGAAGTAATTAACGTAAACATAAGAGATATAACCGATGAATCTGGTTATATTAATGCAATTGGACAACGTGCAGCTGCAGAAGCGATAAACAAAGCAAAAGTTGATGTTGCGCAACAAGACAAGTTCGGCTCCATCGGACAAGCAGAAGCAAACAAAGAAAAAGAAGTTGTTGTAGCACAACAAAAAGCCCAGTCAGAAGTAGGTCAAAAAGAAGCTGACAAAGAACAAAGGGTTAAAGTTGCAGCTTTTGAAGCAGAAGCAAAAATTGGTGAAGCTCAAGCAGATAAAGAAAAAGAAGTAAGGGTCGCGCAACAAGTAGCTCAGTCAGAAGTAGGACAAAAAGAAGCTGATAAAGAGCAAAGGGTTAAAGTTGCCGGCTACGAAGCAGAAGCAGTAGAGGGTGAAAATAATTCCAAAGCTAAAATTGCCGGCTATGATGCAGACTTGTTAGAGCAAAAATCAGAAGCTCTAAGACGTGGTGAAGTAGCACAAGCACAAGCAGAGCGTGATGTTTTAGTTGCCCAAAGAAGTATGGAAACAGCAAGACTAGAAAAAGAAGAAGTTGTAAGACAAGAAATTGACAAGCAAAAAGTAGAAATCGAAGCTGAAGCTGAAGCTGAAAAACAAAGAAGAATTGCTTACGGTGAAGCAGATGCTATTAAAGCTAAATACTTTGCAGAAGCAGAAGGTGTAAAAGCTGTATTAGAAGCAAAATCTGAAGGCTACGAAAAACTGGTAGGAGTTTGTGCAGATAATCCAACTATAGCAACAAGCTTCTTAATGATCGAAAAAGTTGAAAACATTGTTGAAAAGCAAGTTGATGCCATTAAAAATATCAAATTTGATAAAATTACAGTTTGGGATGGTGGAGCAGGTAGTGACAAAGGCAGCACTACAGCTAACTTTATGAAAGATTTAATTAAATCTCTACCTGCTATGCATGATTTAGCTCAGCAAGCAGGCGTAAAACTTCCTGAATACCTTGGTGACGTTAAAAATCAAATAGTTGATACAGACAATTCAAAAGAAGATTAAATATATAAAAAAAATATATTAAGATCTAATAAAAATACTGATATAGAACCTTGTTATATTTGTTATATTCAAAGTGCATCAAATTAAAATAACAAACAGAGTGACAAGGTTCTTTTATGCGCACTCAGCACCTTACATGGATAACAAGTTTCAAGTTTAAATATTAAAGACATTTAAGCTTAGAAACAAAAAAGGTTAATGACTATTTTTATAAAACCCTTATACAGTAAATCTTTTGTATGGTTTAGACTTATATTTATTGACTATAGAAAAACGCAATGCTAAAATTTAAAACATAAGTATTGATGACATACATAAAAAAGGACTAAAAATGAAACAATATTTTTGTGTTATAAAACGTACAAAATCATTTTAATATATTATTATATCAATAAAAAGTATATAAATATTTCGCTTTTAGCATCTTTTGAATGCAGCTTGTTATATTTTATCTATAAAACAATATATTAGAAATTGTTTACATTATAACAATTTATTTAAGGTTAAATTTTTATTTTAAAGGAGAAGTTGTTTATGAAACAAAGTTTTGGCGTGGGAAAACGCATGGTCTCTATGATGCTTGTTTTTATACCTATTATGGTGATATTGGGAGCATGTTCTATTAATTTTTTAATGGAATTCGCAGGTTTTACAGATAAACTGTACAAGCATCCCTATACGGTATCAACAAGTGCTCTGTCTATACAAGTTAAAATAGAACAAATACACAAATCAATGAAAGATGTTGCTCTTTCTAAAAATGCAGATCAAATGCAAAAAGCTTATAATAAGGTTAACACTTTTGAAAAGGAAGCCCTTAAAAGCTTTGATATGGTACTAGACAGATTTCTTGGAGATAAATCAAAAATAAATGAACTAAGAACAAACTTTGTAAACTGGAAAGAAATTAGAGAAGAAGTTGTAGAGTTAATGCAACAAGGTAAAAGGGATCAAGCGGCTGCCATAACTAGAGGTAAAGGAGCAAAGCACGTTGCAAGGCTAAATAAAGGAATGAGTTACTTAATTAACTTTGCAAACAACAAGGCTAATGAGTTTCATGATAAATCTTCAGAAAGGCAAAGCTTTATAATAAAAGTAATGATAGCAATGTTTTTAGTCTCGATTGTTGTTGTATTTGTACTTGTATGGGGACTTACACAAAGTATTTTAAAACCTATAGTTAAAGTTGTAGAACAATTAACAGTTAATGCTAAAGAAGTTAATAATGCATCTGATCAAATAAATATGACATCTAACCAATTAGCAGAAGGCGCTAATGAGCAAGCCTCAGGCATCGAAGAAATTTCTTCTTCCCTAGAAGAAATAAACTCTATGGCAAAACAAAATGCAGAAAACGCTGAAGGAGTAAATGAGCTTTCAGAAAATTCAAATAAAGAAATTCAAAAAGGTGTTGAATATACAAAAGAACTTCAATCAGCAATGACTGATATGAAAACTTCCTCTGAGGAAACAGCTAAAATTATTAAAACAATTGATGAAATTGCATTCCAAACAAATATTCTTGCGCTAAACGCAGCTGTAGAAGCAGCAAGAGCTGGCGATGCAGGTAAAGGTTTTGCTGTTGTAGCAGAAGAAGTTCGTAACCTTGCACAAAGAAGTGCTGAAGCTGCTAAAAATACTGCAGGTCTTATCGAAACTTCTCAAGTAAATTCTGAAAACGGAGTAAGAGCATCTGGGCAAGTTGTAGAAATATTTAATAATATTGTTGAATCAGCCGAAAAGACTTCTCAATTAGCTAAAGACGCCTCTGTTGCAGCAAGTGATCAAGTACAAGGAATTACGCAAATTGCAAACGGCATGCTGCAAATGGATAAAGTAACTCAGGCTAATGCTCAAAATGCAGAAGAAACCTCCAGTATTGCAGAACAGTTGAATATTCAGGTAATTGAAGTTAATAAAGCTATTGGTCAATTAGCTGAATTCAGTGGAGCTAGCTTAAACAATATAAATAGCAACGCTAATGCACAAAACACAAACAACAGCAATATGATGTATATCGAGCAACAAAAAAATAATAGCAATCAATTAATTAAAGCAGAGAGTTCAAAAACAGTAATAACAAATAAAATAGAGTAAGAACTAAAATTTAAAAACAGTAGTAACAAATAGAATCCGTTAATATAATAATAAAAAAGTATATAAATAAAAGATGCTGTCTAAGATTTTTAGACAGCATCTTTGTGAATTATTTAATAAAAATGGGGCGAATGATGGGAATCGAACCCACGAATACCGGAACCACAAACCGGGGCCTTAACCACTTGGCTACACTCGCCACCATGTTAGTATAATTTATTTTATATATTGCTATAGAATAGCGGGCGACGAGGTTCGAACTCGCGACATCCAGCTTGGAAGGCTGGCACTCTACCAACTGAGTTACACCCGCATTTTTTATATAATTTATACTAACATGATAGAATAGTGATTGGTTCATATCTTTTTAAGAATCGGGATGACAGGATTTGAACCTGCGACCCCCTCATCCCAAGTGAGGTGCGCTACCAAGCTGCGCTACATCCCGTTCTTTCAAGACTATATTAAGTTTAACTAACATAAATTAACCTGTCAAGTAGAGATTTTATTTAAAAAATACGAAATACTATATATTTTTCTTTTAAATTACCTTTTAAATCCTTATAATATTAATTAGAGATAAGTTTAAGGATTAATAAATGAAAGCTTTTTTTATTATAACCTTCTCTTTTATATTTTTTAATAGTAGCTTGTGTATCGCCCAGCAATATAATAATACTAACTACGCTGAGCTTTTCAAAAACTTGCCAATAATTGATATCCCCTATTTAAATAATGAAGATCCTTATGAATACCTGCAATACGAAAAACATATTTACTCTCCGTACCCACTGATTAAGTTCTCATTAAAATTAAAAACACGGCAGAAAATATTAAAGCCAGGGTTTTACTTATTAACACCAAGGTCAGAGAATGGATATGACTTTGTTTTATTTAAACAAAACGGTAAAATACAAGATATAGTTCCTGTTTATGAAAAAGAAGAAGTATACCCAAGAGCAGTGTATAACCGAAAAGCAAAACCTAAAGTACCTTTGTGGAAAAAGCCGTTCACCGGGTTGAAAAAAGGAGCCATAAAGCTAATGGGCAAAAGAAAACTACCACACCCACAGCCCAAGTATGCTATGGACTCTGAATTTGTTGATGGGGAAAAATATTTTATTATGAAATTATATTTTGAAAACTATGCGTATAAGATGATTTTCAAGGTAATTCATTAGTACTTTTTATTTATCACTCGGTTATGAGCAAATACTTCTATTTGATCATTAAGGGAATCTAAGATAAAGCTATTGCCGTACTTTCTTTTTCCTGCAAGATTTATTAAATAATCAGTAAAGTGGGGGTTTTTAGGCAATAAAGATCCATGCAAGTATGTACCAAATACATTTTTATAGACGCCACCTTCTGTATTATCCTCTGCATTGTTACCATTACCTGTGCTTACCACCCCAAGAGGTTTTGTGTTGCCTCTTAGGTAAGTAAGTCCACTATGATTTTCAAAGCCAACAAGTGTTTTTGTATCATTGTTTGAAAATTCGGTGTTTATAGTTACATTGCCTATGTATCTTTTATTTCCGGCGACTGTATATGTATCCATTATTTCTAAGCCGGGGATTTTATCTTTACTTGCAGGCTTATAGTACTCACCTAGAAGTTGATAGCCGCCACATATTGCTAAAAAAACCGCGTTGCTATGCGCTGCTTGAGTTAATGCATTTTTTTGTGTTTGGAGTTCGTCAGCTATCATTAGTTGCTGCTGGTCTTGCCCTCCCCCGATAAAGTAAAAGTCATATAGGTCAGGATTTATTTTATCACCGGGATTTATTTTATGTATATTTAGGTTAATTCCTCGCCACAAGCAACGTTGCTCTATGGCGAGGATATTACCTTTATCTCCATATATATTTAATAGTTCAGGATATAAATATGCTAGATTAAAGTCCATTATAATATTCCGAACCTTTACTTCTGACCTTCTTGGGCCGCAGAAATGCGTGCTATAGCCCTTAGCAATGCAACTTGAGCTCTTTGATGATCTATATTTTGTACTTCTTCTAAGTTTAGTCTAGCTTCAGCTCTTTCTTTTGCGGCATTTGCTCTTGCCAAGTCTACTTCACAGCCAAGCTCGGCTTTGTCTGATAAAATTGTAACATTATTATTATTTATTTGTAAAATACCACCTATGATAGAAATAGCTTCACAGGTCTTATCTTTTTGATAGCATGTTACACCTATATCAAGAGTGGTCATATAATCGATATGATTTGGCAAGATACCTATATCACCATCTATTGCTTTGGAGTAAATAGCATCAACGTCTTCATCTATTAGAATTTTATCAGGTGTTATTATTTTTAAATTCATTGTTTTTGCCATGACTAGCTACCTTTTGCAATTTGTTCCGCTTTTTCGCGAGCTTCTTCTATTGTGCCTACCATATAAAACGCTTGCTCTGGCAAATCATCATGCTTGCCATCAATAATCTCTTTAAAACCTTTGATCGTGTCAGAAAGCTTTACATACTTACCTGGGGTACCTGTAAATATTTCTGCGACAAAGAATGGTTGACTTAAGAATCTTTGCAGCTTTCTTGCTCTTGATACTGCTATTTTATCTTCTTCTGACAGCTCGTCCATACCCAAAATAGCAATAATATCCTGTAAATCTTTATATCTTTGAAGAACCTGTTGAACCCTTCTTGCTACATCATAATGTTCGTCTCCAATTACTCTTGGATCAAGAACCTTGCTGGTACTAGCCAAAGGATCTACTGCCGGATAAATACCAAGCTCTGAGATTTGTCTTGACAATACGGTTGAAGCATCTAGGTGAGCAAAGGTTGTTGCTGGAGCTGGATCTGTTAAGTCATCAGCAGGTACATAAATGGCCTGAACTGAAGTAATAGAACCATCTTTTGTACTGGTGATACGCTCTTGGAGTTCTCCCATTTCTGAAGCTAGTGTAGGCTGATAACCTACCGCACTTGGCATACGTCCTAATAGTGCTGATACTTCTGATCCTGCTTGAACAAATCTAAATATATTATCTACAAACAACAATACATCCTGTTTTGATATATCTCTAAAGTATTCGGCAAGGGTTAGAGCTGTTAGCCCTACTCTCATTCTTGCTCCCGGAGGTTCGTTCATTTGCCCATAGACAAGAGATACTTTATCGATAACGCCTGATTCTTTCATTTCATTCCATAGGTCGTTACCTTCTCTTGTTCTTTCTCCAACACCACCAAATACTGAAACTCCACCATGCTCTTGAGCTATATTATGAATTAGTTCCATAATTACAACGGTTTTACCTACACCTGCACCACCGAATAATCCAACTTTTCCACCTTTTGGATAAGGCTCAAGCAGGTCAATTACTTTAATTCCGGTTTCAAAAATTTCTGTGTCGGTATTTTGATCAGTTAATTTAGGCGATTCTCTGTGTATAGGAAGTTGTGTTTCTGTATTCAGGGGTTCGCCTTCGTCAACGGGCTCGCCTAAAACATTTAAAATTCTTCCTAATGTAGGCTCACCTACTGGAACAGTAATAGGGGCAGCCGTATTTATTACTTTCATGCCTCTTACTAACCCATCAGTACTGGACATTGCAACTGATCTTACCCTGTTTTCTCCCAGTTGCTGCTGCACTTCTGTTACAAGATTTAATTCTTCTCCATTTGGAGCTACATCCTTAATAATCAAAGCATCAAATATTTCCGGCAACTCACCGTTTGGAAATTCTACGTCTACAACAGGACCTACTACTTGTGTTATTATGCCTGTTGCATTTTCTTGAATTACTGTTGTCATAGTTCCCCTTTTGTCTCCCTACGCTTTTCTAAATTCCTTATTTTTTAAGTATATTATAATCTTATTTTTTCTACTTATCTATTATTATAACCCGATCTTTATAAAAAATAGAAGTGGCTAAGCCTTTGTATAATGGATATTAACTGACACTTTTCGTTCGTACTATGGATATACAGAAAAAATAAAAAGATAAAAACCCCCTTTTGTAGTACAAAAAGTTATTTTTATCTCAAATTACTTCTTAAATTTTTATCAAAGCTCTTTAATAATGAGGTTTTTTCTTATTTAATTCTTCTTTTTTATTGCTATGTATATCTATTATATTATTATTTATTTGATTATTTTCATCTTTTAAATTATTAGTATCGCCTGCTGGAGCAGCATCAACCACCTTTGCAATAACAGGAATTTCTTTGAAACTGTTTAAGTTCTCCAGCTTAGAATCGGAGCCGGTTTTTACAAGTTTATACTTACCAAGCTTAAAATTATCAAGCCTATCCCAAGCTCTAATATACAGAGCTTTTTCTTTTACTTCCTGTTTTGCCTCTTCCCAAGCCTGCTCAATAAATTTGTTTTGCTCTATTGCATTAATTTTTCTCTGTTTGCGCCTCTTGGCTTTGTATGCTCTTTCTTCTCTGTCGCGTTCCTTGCAATCCTTATAATACTCGTAATGCTCATTATACATTTGTTCTTCTTTTTCCGGG
>JANQFW010000095.1 GCA_028277625.1 Candidatus Gastranaerophilales bacterium
TTGACAGCGATCTAAGCCAATACAGGTCTTTAAAAATCTAAAAGTTTCCTCGATTGTCCAGCGTTTTGAATAATATTCAAGAATTTCTTCAGGCGTTAAGCTAACTCTATTAGTTACAAATACACGATTTGATCGCCTTAAGACTTTTACCTTAACTCCATTTGAAAGAGCATCAATTTTTGATTTATATGCACCTGGAAGCTAATGTTTGATTTTCTTCTCCCCCAATTTATATGATTTTTTCGCCTTCATTACAAAGCCCCAACCATAGTGGGTATGTCTTAGTTTCAACTTTATACAAGAATAATACTATTTTAAAACCTTGAGAATATCCTCCATTACTTAAGTTTTTCATTTTTATAGATATTTCTTTTAACCCATACTTTGGATTGTCTGTTGTATCCATAATTAGCAAGCCTTTAAAAGTTTTCACCTTATTAATGATTGCTAGAATCAAGACTACTCCAGGTTTTTGCATACCTGCAATACTCGTCAATAACTCCCCATAAGCCTTGTTTGAAATTTCACTTCTCTTGAATTTTTCGAATGATATGATTTTATTGACAAATTCTTCTACATATTCCAACATATGATTACACCTCTATTTTGACTTTTTCTTTGCGTCTAATAGAAGGTGTAGCCTATTTATCACTTTTTTTCAAAAATTCAGTAATGAATGCTTTATCTTAAATAATAAAAATTTATATAAGCTCTTGCAATTTATTATAAACAACTCCATTTTCAATGAGGTTATAAACCATTAAGACCCCTTCTTGAATTGAAGAAACTTTTTCTCCTACCCACAACAACGCAGCAGCATTTAACACCAAAATATCTAATTTAGGACCTTTTAGCTTACATGAGAATATATCTTTGATTATTTGCGCATTTTCATCTGGAGATCCTCCAGATATAGAATCTATAGATGACTGTTTTACACCAAAATCATCAGGGTGTATTTCAAATTTTTCTATTTTTTCATTTTCAAGTTTATATATATCTGTTTCTCCGCAAATGCTTATTTCGTCCATTATAGGATTTTTACTATTTACTACAAGTGCTTTTTTACAGCCTAAAACCTTTAAAACTTCTATCATTTTAGGACACATGCCAGGATCAGAAACGCCTAAAACCTGTCCTGCAGGATATGTTGGATTTGTTAATGGACCTAAAAAATTAAAAATTGTTCTAAAGCCAAGACTTTTTCTTACTTGGTGAACTCTTGCTGTGGTTTTATGAAAATATGGAGCGTGTATAAAGGCAATACTTTTATTATTAAAATCATTTTCAACTTCTTTGGATGTTTGGCTTAAATTGATGCCTAGAGCTTGTAGTACATTAGAGCTTCCGCATTTACTGGTTAAACTAAAATTAGAATGCTTTGCCACATAAACACCAGCTGATGCTGCAACTATAGATGATGCTGTTGATATATTGAATGTATTGACTTGGTCTCCACCTGTTCCACAGGAGTCTACTATTATTTTATCTTTTGATATGCTTATTTTTTCTGCTTTTTCTCTTAGCCCTTGGGCTAGCCCACTTATTTCTTCTACTGTTTCACCTTTATATTTTAATAGTGTAAGAAAAGCAGCAATTTGAGCATCGGGGATTTCTTGTGTTGCAATTATCTCTATTACACTTTTAGATTCTTCCAATGTTAGATCTTTATGTTCTAAAAGCTTATTTATTATATTTATAAACATTTTTATTTATGTCCTTAAAAAATATAGTAACTTTACTATTTTACTACAATTAGTAGTTGAACTGATATCGATTAACTTTATTCTAACTCTTTAGGATTAAGACTTATTTATTTATTTCGTTATAGCGAAAAAATTGATATAAAAAACATATCAACAAAAATACTCTGGTTGAATGAAAAATTTTAAAAAGAACCAGCCAGAACAACAGAAAATAACTCAGGGTGAACATACTTCCTTATGGTTTCATTTATATCTTCTACTGTAATATTATCAATTATTTCAAGATACTCATTTAAATAATTATCACCTAAGCCATAATACTCATTTGTTAATAATATTTTTGCAATACCTGCATTATTAGAAAATTTCAAAGGATAAGAGCCTGTTAAGTAAGATTTTGCCGCATTTAGTTCCATTTCATCTATCCCAGATTCTATAAAGGAATTCAATTCATCTTTAAGTTTTTTTACTGCAGTGCTTAAATAATGATTATCAACCCCAAACCTAATAGCCAAAGACCCTGGTACAGATAAAGCTGTTAAGCTTGATGAAATACTATAAACAAGCCCTAATTCTTCCCTTAATTTTTTTCCTATCCTACTGGACAAAGCCCCACTACCACCTAAAATAAAATTCATCACAGTGGCTTTATGAAAATCTTTGCTTTTTCGAGCAATGCCACAGTAATGCCCCATTATAACCTCTGTTTCAGATTTATTTTTAAGATTTAAGATTTTCTCTCTATATTTATTCTGCAAACGCGCTGACTTTATATAAGGATGTGGAACATTTTGCGCTTGCCAATCCTTAAATTCATTTTCGATTAATTGCCTAGCTTTTTCTACGTCTATATTGCCTGAAATAGACATAATAATTGAATGAGGCGAGTAATAATTATTATAAAAGTTTTTTAAATCATCAAGCTCAATATTTATGACTTGTTCTTTTTGCTCTCTTAACGAATATATATAATACAAGTGATCTTTAGGATAAAGCATCTGGGTAAAGTTCATATTGGCAATATACTTGGAGTCATCCATCTTATGAGATATGTTAGCGATAGCAAGTTTCTTATATTTATAAAATTCTTCCTCTTCAAAAGCTGGCTCTTTTAGAATCACTTTTAGAATCTTTAAAACACTCTCAAAATCTTCAACAGTTGAGGATAAAGAAAAATTAACCATTTCACCAACATTGCTTATTCCAACTGTAGCACCTTTTTCTTCTATTTCAGAGGCTATTTCTATTTTAGATTTGCTTATTGAGCCTCTATTTAACATACCTGCCGTTAAAACAGGTAAAACAGGATTTACAGAAGACGCAAAAATATTCCCAGCACCAATTGTTCCGTACAGTCTGACAATATTACCTGTTTTATTTTCGTTTATTATTAGCTTTATGCCATTATTTAGAGTTTCCTTATGAAAAGACACCGGCAGCTTTTTAAGCTTATCAGGAATTATAATAGGTATATCATTATATTCCTCTTTAACAGTATCTTTAGGTATATAGTCATAATTAAACAATGACTTTTTCTGCTGATGAACAGGTATTAAATGGCCAACTGTACAATTATTTCTATTTATATATTTTTTTATAACATTTTTAATATCATCAATAGTTACTTCTTGAATTTTATCTGTATAGGTTTCTAAAAACTCATGGCTATAAATACTCTCATAATAACCAATCAAATAAGCTTGCTTAAACGTACCATCCTTATTAAATTCAAAGCTTGATTTAATTCTTTTCTTTATTTTATTTAATTCTTCATGAGATAGTGGTGCTATCGTCACCATATTGTCAATTTCTTCCAATATTTTATTTTCATAATATTTATGTTTTATATTTGGAAACAAAGTAGCTATTATACTAAATAAGCCACTGTCTTTGGCAAGCTCAACATTAGTATTTATGTCTGTGACTATTTGTTGTTCAACAAAATCCTGATATAATCTACTGCTTACACCACAATTTAGCATCTCTCCCAATACAACCAAAGGAAAAATATCTTCATGTTCCACACTTGGAATGTGATAAGCAAGTTTAACTATAGGACTAGAAGAGTATTCTTTTATTTTTAATCGTTTTAATTCTTTTTGTTTTTTCTCGGCTTTAATTTGCCCGTTTAAACTTGCCGGTTCGATACATGAAAAATATTTATTTATTATTTCAAACATTTGCTTAGAATCAAAATCTCCAACTACAACAATTGTAGCATTATTAGGTGAGTAATAATTATCATAATGGCACTGCAAATCATATAAACTTATATCTATTAAATCGTCTTTATACCCTATAATCGGAATTCTATAAGGATGATGAGGATAAGCTTGTTGGCGCAATTCATTTTCCAGAACATTATATGGATTATCTAAGTTCTTTTCCAGCTCAGATAAAATTATACCTTTTTCCACCTCTTTATCATGCTCATTTAATACTAAACTACCCATTCTTTGAGATTCTATTATCGCTGCTAATTCTAACTTATTTGTGGCAAAAGATTCATAATAGCATGTAAAATCTCTTGAGGTATAAGCGTTAAAAGCACCACCGTTACGAGTTATCTCAGAAATTATTTGTCCTTTTTTAAACATTTCTGTTCGTTTAAAGCTCAAGTGCTCTAAAAAATGAGATAAACCTGTTTTACCGACAATTTCATTCCTAGTCCCTACTTTATACCAAACCATAAACGTTGCTGAATGAACTCCTGGTACATTTTTAAATAATATCTTTAAATCATTATCAAGTTCGTGTTCTAAAATTGCAAAATTAGAGCTCATTGAGCAAACCCTTTTTATTTTTAAGCTTTTTTATTATTTACTTATTTTTATTTTTTTTAAATCATAAAAAGTATAATTTGCATGAATGCAAAAAATCTACAGAGAGGATTGTAAAAAAATGTAAAAATATTTTATAAATTTAGTACTACTTTATTTATCCTAAGCGAAATAAGGCATAATAAAATACACTATAAGCTTAGTTTTTTTTAAATTGAGGCTATACAGCCACTTCAAACTTCTTCATTTTTATTTTTAGAAAACGTTGAGATATATTTTATTTCATTTAACTATTGTTTTTTGAGATGGCAGATTTATTATTATTTGCTTTTTTTTCAGATTGTCTTTGCTTAGACTCTAATTTTTCTTGTTCATTCAATAAAAAATTTTTTTCATTATAGTTTTTTACATCTTCTCTTATATCTGTCAAAAACTGGGGAGATTTTATTTTCCCTGAGCACATACCATAACCAACTATAGCACCCATAATAGGAGTAGTTGCAGTAAATGACGCTATTGAACCCTCAAATTTACTTGGGCTTCCAAGCTTATCTATCGAGTTTCTATTTTTGTCTTTCGTCTTATTGTTGTTATAAATACCAATTTTATTACAAGGATTAATATACATAAAAAAACCCCTTATCTTTCATCTCTTTAATATTAACTACAAAAAAAAATGAACCCCTTAATAGAAAATTTTTCTACAAATTTATTTAATATATGACAAGGCGCAAACAAGCTGTTATAATTACAAATATGCAAGAGATATTCATTAAAACAGAAGATCAAATTAATATAGCATTTAACCACTACAAAAATGGCAATGATAAAGTTGTTATTATTGCACACGGATGGTATATGTGCAAAGATTCTCTTCCGTTTAAAAATATGTCTGATCTGTTTTCAAAAAACTTTGACATTATAACGATGGACTTTAGAGGGCACGGCAGAAGTTCTGGCTTTTACACTTTTACATCTAAAGAACCTTTTGATTTAAAGGCTGTTGTTGATTATGCAAAGCAAAATTACAATAAAATATGTATTATAGGTTTTTCTCTTGGTGCAGCACTATGCCTAATACATGCAGCAGAACATAAAGATATTAATAGCTTAGTCACAGTGAGCGCCCCTGTTGATTTCAATAAAATTGAAAATCATTTTTGGCGACCAGAGGCGTTTATACCTACACTGCAAAAATTTAATTTAAAAGAAAAAAGAAATGTAAGACCGGGTAATATATTTCTAAAAAAAACAAAGCCTATTGACATAATAAAAGACGTAAGCCCGATACCTGTTTTGTTTTTAGCGGGCGAAAAAGACCCAACTATTCATCCCTGGCATACGCAAAAGCTGTATGAGGAAGCATTGGATCCTAAAAAGTTTATTTTATTTGAAAATAATTATCATGCAGAGGATTTGTTTTTGCAATCTAAAGAGAAATTTATGAATATCTGTATCGACTGGTTTATAAAAATTTAAAATAACTATTATCTAATTAGTTGCTTAGCAAAGGAACCTGATTTTCTTCTTAAAAGTTCCCCTAATGCTTCAATTTTTGCATTTGTAGTTTTTGCCTTTAGCAGAGTATCCAATGGTTTAGAATAGCCCTTTTTAGTAGGTATATGTATAGGGTTAAAATTTTTCATGCTTTTTTTTAGATTTTTAAATCTTTGTTCTATAGCTGGTGATAATCCACTTTTAGTAACTAATGCTTTAGGAGTTGATGGCAAGTTTTGCATTTGACGCTCTGTAAGGACGGCATATTTGCTGTTAAGCTTAGCTATTAATTTTTGAAAATCATTAGCTAGAGCAGTAGCATCTGCTCTTTTAGCTGGATTTTTAGCTAATTGTCTTGCTTCATTTAAATTGGCTTGAGCACGACTTATTTGGCTACTGATTTCTTGTAGCTGATGCCCTGTACTTTTAGGTAAACGTTGAATTTCTTGTATACTTGCTGATCGCTGATAATAAGGCTTGTCTAATCCATATAAAGACATTTTTTTCTTCCCCTTGTTATTCCCATTATTATAAAAACACAAACAGAGAAAAAATTACACTTTTATGTATAATCTTTTAAAAAATCATAACATAAATACACAAAGAAAAAGCTTTTTCATATTGTACCTCCATAAAAAAAGAACAAAAAAAAACGCCCTGGCAACGAGCTATCTTCCCGGGAAGTCTCCCTCCGAGTATT
>JANQFW010000097.1 GCA_028277625.1 Candidatus Gastranaerophilales bacterium
TTGACAGCGATCTAAGCCAATACAGGTCTTTAAAAATCTAAAAGTTTCCTCGATTGTCCAGCGTTTTGAATAATATTCAAGAATTTCTTCAGGCGTTAAACTAACTCTATTAGTTACAAATACACGATTTGGTCGCCTTAAGACTTTTACCTTAACTCCATTTGAAAGAGCATCAATTTTTGATTTATATGCACCTGGAAGCTGA
The DNA here is from genome assembly GCA_028277625.1 of Candidatus Gastranaerophilales bacterium. GTDB lineage: Bacteria > Cyanobacteriota > Vampirovibrionia > Gastranaerophilales > JANQFW01 > JANQFW01. The sequence goes on from JANQFW010000097.1 coordinate 206, forward strand.
TGCTTGATTTTCTTCTCCCCCAATTTATATGATTTTTTCGCCTTCATTACAAAGCCTCAACCATAGTTGTTTAATCTTTTTAAAGTTTCAAGAGTACTAAAACCAGCATCAGCTATGACCATTTCAGGCTTTAGTTTAAATGCATTTCTAAGCCTTGATAAAGCATTTAATACAAGTTCCTCCTGCTTCTTGCTTTCTTTGTGTATCAATGCAAAACCCAGTGGGTATGTCTTAGTTTTAACTTTATACAAGAATAATACTATTTTAAAACCTTGAGAATATCCTCCATTACTTAAGTTTTTCATTTTTATAGCTATTTCTTTTAACCCATACTTTGGATTGTCTGTTGTATCTATGATTAGCAAGCCTTTAAAAGTTTTTACCTTATTAATGATTGCTGGAATCAAGACTACTCCATATTTTTGCATACCTGCAATACTCGTCAACAACTCCCCATAAGCCTTGTTTAAAATTTCACTTCTCTTGAATTTTCCGAATGATATGATTTTATTGACAAATTCTTCTACATATTCCAACATATGATTACACCTCTATTTTGACTTTTTCTTTGCGTCTAATAGAGGTGTAGCCTATTTATCACTTTTTTTCAAAAATTCAGTTAACAGAAATAGACTTTTCATCACTTATAGATGATACGTTTAAAAAATTATATCCTTTATCTTCTGAAAAGCAAATTATTTTAGAAAAAGATATTCAAAATGACCTGTAACACTATTACTGGACACCGTAAAAAAGCGGTTAGGTAATAGGGTTACAGATCAAGAATTATTTCTCTTTATTTAGCAGCGGAATTAAATAGAGCAGAGGCTATAGAAGCTTTAAAAAAGACAAAACTACCAGACTCAGTGAGTAAAGAAACTCTCAAGAAAATATGCGAAACAGCTAAAGCTATGATTGATAAGACTTATAAAGGTGAAGTTAAGCAGCTTTCCTTTGAGCAATATCAAAAAGTTGAAGGTGCAGGGGATGAACCTATAACATATACTCCAGATGTAGAAAAGGTTCATAATTTTCTTTATGGAAAAAATAGATATACTCCTGCTGGTGCTATTTATCAAAGAGAGAAAGACCCTTTTGCAGAAACAAAAATACCTGATTATCCTGCTGATGGTGCAAGGCTAGCCTTAAAGAATGCACAGAATGATTTGCGAGGCATTAACAGAGTGTATACTAAGCCGCTTACTTCTGAAGAGTATAAAAAAGTTGAAGGAGCAAAGGATAAGCCTCATCCTGCTCAGGGGTCTGGACTAGATCGTCAACGCTATATGAGATATAGTGATCCTAATGCTTATGCTATTTATCTAGGAGGTAATAATCCTTTTGAGTCTACAAGACTACCAGGCAAGATTAAATCTAAAGATCTAGAAGAAGCCATAGCTGTAGCTAAAGCAAATGGATTGGGAATTAACCAAGGTGAAGTTGACTATAAAAAGCTTGAAGGAATACCTGACGAAGAATAATGCCTGAGGTTATAAGGACGCTGAGGGACCTTAAAAGATTTGTCTGATTCTCCGATAGAATCGAGTTAGAATAAAAACAATCGGAGGACAAAAAATGGAAAAACTATTTACTAAAGAGCAA
>JANQFW010000146.1 GCA_028277625.1 Candidatus Gastranaerophilales bacterium
CATCAGAATCAGTTGTTGTATTAACACACTTGATTTTTAAATCCATGATTGGCTTTATAACCTCCTAGATATTATCTTGAATAGTACTCAATGATGAGCTGTTCTTTTGTATTTGGATCCAGCTCGTCACGTTCTGGCAGGCCATCATACTTTATTGCCAACTTAGCCTTATCAACAACTAGCCATCTTGGAGTAGCAGAAAGCGTTATATCTTCCATCAGTGACTTTATTAGTTTTTCACTTTTAATTTTTACAGATATTTCTTGACCAATTTTTAACCTGTAAGAAGGAATATCAACTTTTCTGCCATCTACTAAAAAGTGACCATGCTTTATTAGCTGTCTTGCTTGGCTTTTGCTGGCTGCAAATCCTGCCTTATAAACAACATTGTCTATTCTGGAATCTAATATTTGTAATAGGTTTGTACCTGTTACACCATCTTTACGTGCAGATATTTTAAAATAACGCGAAAACTGCTTTTCTGATATTATTCCAGATTTAAAACGAAGCTTTTGTTTTTCTCTTAAGTGTAAACCATACTCAGATAATTTTTTTCTGCTTTGACCGTGCTGACCTGAGCCGTATGGTCTTTTGGTTATACCACACTTAGCAGAATAACAACGTTCGCCTTTTAAAAATAATTTTTCGTCTTCATTTCTACACAGTTTACAAACTGGTCCTCTGTATCTAGCCAACTTCTTTGACTCCTTTATTGTTATTTCACTTATTTTATTATTTATGTTTAATTATACTCTTCTTTTCTTGGGCGGACGGCAACCATTATGAGGGATAGGTGTTTCATCCTTGATTAAAGTAATTTCAAGTCCTGTAGACTGAATTGACCTAATTGCGGTTTCTCTTCCTGATCCTGGTCCACTAACCAAAACCTCTACAGATTTCATTCCTTGTTCAATTGATTTTTTTGCAACGCTTTCTGCTGCTGATTGTGCAGCGAAAGGTGTGCCTTTTCTTGCGCCCTTAAATCCAGATGTACCAGCACTAGCCCAAGCTACTGCATTACCATACATATCTGTTGAAGTTACTATAGTATTGTTAAACGTTGACTGGATATGCACTTTACCCTGAACAACATTTTTCTTTTCTTTTCTTTTAGTCTTAGCTTTATTGCTTGCTTTAGCCATGATTACTTATATTCTCCTTTGGTTATTTTTTCTTTGAAACAGGACCAGTTTTTTTACCTCTGCGTGTGCGTGCATTTGTCTTTGTTCTTTGTCCTCTTGCAGGCAGCTTATGTCTATGACGTTTACCTCTGTAACAATTGATTTCGATCAATCTTTTAATATTGAGACTTACTAATCGTCTTAAATCACCTTCTACTTGATAATTAACAAGTTCTTCTCTTATCTTACTGATTTCGTCTTCTGTTAAATCATCAGATTTTGTATCTTCAGATATACCGCAAGCTGCAAGTATCTTTCTAGATAAAGTTGGCCCTATACCGTAGATATAAGTTAGAGCGATTACCATACGCTTTTTTCGTGGTAAATCCACCCCAGCAATTCTAGCCATTAATTACTCCTTTTATATATGTCTTATTACTAATTATTAATTAATATTAAATATTATAAATATGTAATTATCACATTGTTGTTTCAGTTATTAGCCTTGTCTTTGTTTATGCTTTGGGTTTGTACAAATTACAGCCACTCTTCCTTTTCTTTTAATAACTTTGCAATGCTCACATATTTTTTTTACAGATGCT
>JANQFW010000053.1 GCA_028277625.1 Candidatus Gastranaerophilales bacterium
GATATCCTTTACGCATTACCTTTCTCCCTCTATTTTGCATAAAGGGTTAGACTACTTTTTTATATTATTTGTTTCTTTTTTAACCAGATAGCTTCTTAATATTTTTAAGGCAAAATAAAAATACAGTGTTAACTGTATTTTTATACAAAATTTAAAAGATTTTCATAATGACAGTATATCACAAAAATGGCAAATGGTATTATAATTTTATGCTTGATGGTAAGCGTTATCATCGGGCTTGCAAGGGTGCAACAAGTCATAGAGAAGCTTTACAGTTTGAAAACATCGTTAAAGCTGAAATTATGCGTGGAAATTTAGGCATTACTGAAAAAAAATGCACTATTAAGCTATCTGAAATGATAAAAAAGTATCTTGAATATTCTGAACTGAATAAGTCAAGCTTCACTCATGATAAAACTTACTCAAGGTATTGGCTAGAGTTTTTCGGCAATCAAATTATATCAAATATCAAGCCCATTGATATAGAGGGCTATAAAAAATACCGGAATGAAATAGTAAAGCCATCTACTGTTAATAGAGAACTTAACTCTTTGAGTAAAATGTTTTCAATAGCAGTAAATAATAATTATATTGAAAAAAATCCTTGCCAAGGTGTTCACAAATTAAAAGTAGAAAATATAAAAATAAGATATTTGACCTCTGATGAGGAAAAAAGACTTTTTGAAGCAATTGATGACCACTGGATCAAGCCTATTGTAATTTGTGCGCTTCAAACTGGTATGAGAAAAACAGAAATACTGGATCTCACCTGGGATTGTGTAGATTTTACACAAAAATATATAACAGTTTTGCAAACTAAAAACGGTAAGTCTCGACAAATACCGATCTCTCAAAAACTTATTGATGCACTACAAGGCCAAGAAAAAATAAAAGAATATATTTTTATAAATCCTATTACAAAAAATAGGCATGGCAATATTAATGATATTTTTCCGCATTTTCTAAAAAAAGCACAAATAAAAAACTTCAGATTTCATGACTTAAGGCATACCGCTGCAACTAGAATGGTTGAAAAGGGGGTAGATTTAATAGTTGTTATGGATATCCTAGGACACTCAGATATTAAAACAACAATGAGGTATGCACACCCTGTTCCTGAGATGAAACTAAGAGCAATTAATATTTTAAATGATTATTAATTATTAGATATTATCACGCATTGCCTACACAAATATTACACAATCTTAATAATTACACAAAAACTGCAAACCCTTGGAATGTAGTTATATTTTAGATATGGTGGGCAATACCGGACTCGAACCAGTGACCCCTTGAATGTCGATCAAGTGCGCTACCAACTGCGCCAATTGCCCATATAAAAAAAGGCGACACCCAGATTCGAACTGGGGAATAAGAGTTTTGCAGACTCCTGCCTTACCACTTGGCCATGTCGCCTCGATTAATTATTATATTGTTATGTTATGACACCCTTAGTGAGTTGTCAATATTTAATTTTTCTAAGGGTATAAACAAAAAGCTTTTCTGTTCTGCCTGATTATATTTTATTTTTTTCTAAAGATATTAAAATTGCCTGCTCGAGTATTTTCAAATTGTATAATCATATTATTATAAGTGATTAATTAAAAAACTAAATATTCTGGTCATTTATCTTTAGATATTTTCGCTCTAAGTATTTAAAAATTTCAGAGTTAATCTCGCCACCAACCAAGATAATCAATGAAGTATAGTAAAGCCAAATTAATAATACAATAAAAGTCCCTAACGTTCCGTATAATGCATTGTATGGAGCAATATTATCTATGTACATGTTAAAGATCCACGATGCAAGCAACCAGAAAATACAAAAAAATAAAGCTCCTGGTAAACTGCTTAGCATCCTAAGCCTTTTAGATGTCTTGATGTTAGGGGCAAAGTAGTAAATTATATATAATATAAAAAACAACGCACCAAATGAAATTGGCCACCTGACAAAAAGAGTTATATTTATAATGTCGCTCGCTATAAACTTTGTCAAAAATTTAATAGCAAATGACCATAAAAAGACGATATTAGTCGCTATAAACATAACAAAAGTTAGTAAAAGAACTATCACCATAGAAAGCCCTGATTTTCTTAGAAAAGAACGAGTCTCATTAACCCCATAAGCTTTATTGATAGCTTTCATTATTATTCTTATTACGTTAGATGCCCCCCATAAAACAATTATCAAACCTACTGTCAATGTACCTCCAGATATAGACTTAACAATTTCTTTAAGGGTAAGCTTTATTATATAAAGTACCTCGCTCGGCACAAGTGCACTTATCAAGCTTATAATCTGTTCAATATTTTCATCTGAACCAAAAAAGCCAATAACAGAGATTATAAACAAAGAAAAAGGAAAAATAGATAATAAAAAATTAAAAGCTATCTCTGCAGCTAAACTTTGACTCTCGTCTTTTATGATTTTATTTCCAATACGATTGCTTAAATATTTTATTTCTTTAATCATTTATTTTGTTTTCCGAGCATTACCGCTTTGTTAATATTAATTCTTACCCCTGTCAGTATAATTATACCCCCAAGAAAATTTATAAATGCATCATTTTATATTAATTTTTATTAAAAACTTAGAATATATAGGCAATATTTTTAAGCTTTTATTTTTAATGAAGTAGGAGTAAAGTTCAAATAGAATACAAAAAATAGAGGATAAAAAGAATATAAATACAGATCGAACAGGGAGGAAATCAGATGGCAGGGCCTATACCACATATGGGAATAAACAGAAGTGCATATTCTTACGGAATGAATAATACAAAAGAAAATAGGCAAAATGTTAGTTTTTGCGCAGCACCTAAGTCTAATGTGCCACCTAAGAAAATGACTGGAACACAAGGCTTTTTCTATGCAGCCTTACTTGCAATCGGACTACTCTTAACAAGAATATTTTGTGGATAAAAGATTTATTTTTATAAACTGGTATTAAATCAAACATTTTTTATTAATGCAAACAGAAGGGAATAAAATGGCTTTAGTTTGACTTTTAAAAAAAGAGAATGATTGAAGGAATATTCTAAAAAACTCATTAATAAAAAAATGAAATTAGTACCTCACCTCTGTGCATAATTGTACAGAGGTGTTTCAATTGAAGAAAAATAGAGATTTAGGCAGCCAACTTTTGTAGTAAACGCTCATGAGCATCATGGATTTGGTAAATTTCATCATGTATCATGTGCTTAACTTGTCCAAATTGAAGTGGACCCAATTAACTGAACAGAAAAGTTAGATAGTTAAAACATAATATTTTGGAGTATTATCATCCAGCGAAGAATGAGACCGCTCATTATTGTAGTCCCAAATAGATTTATCAATATAACGACCTTTCTTGCGTATTTATTCAATGCTTCATCAAGAGCTTCAATACAAAAGCTTGTGTCAAGCGTATTTGAAATTTTCCACGACAAAATCTGTCTTGAATACAGGTGTACTGAGTTTTCTATAAATAAATACAGGATATTCCCATCTTTTTCATTAATCGTTGTATTCGTTTGCGATTAACAACTATTCAATGAAACAAAAAAATTAATTTTATCTCATAAAATTTAATTTTGCTTTGGGCTCAACTTGGGCGCAAAACAAAAAAATAGCTAAAAAAATAGCTTAAGAGTAAATCCCCAAAATAAAAGCCCCGAACCGATTAGGCTCTGGGTTTTTATTGGTGGACTCTGGCATACGAGTTTAGAACTTTTTTGTTTGAAGATGTTGCTTAATAGAATTTATTGTATTGTTTTTTTATTTACTAAAAAAGTAATCACTTTTATTTAATAACTCAGTGTACATATTGTGAGAAATATATAAAAGTAATAAGCCTAATAATAGACGAGTTGTAATTTTTAAAATAAATACAAGTTTATTGCATTTTTCACTTATTGATTTTTTAAGTAAACAGTAAAAGTCTAATAATGAAGCAATACTAAAATTAATTATATTAAGATATATCAATAAAAACAAAATCCAGTTATTTACCATGTTTTCTATAAATTCTTGATTGTAATTTAAGTTTTTTAAAGTTTTTACTAGAAGGGTTGGGATATTAGAAATAAATATAATACAAACGAGACAAACTATTATGTTAAATACAAGATAAATAGCTTTAACCTTTCCTAATTTTTTCAACTTAAGCTCCTCTTATTGATTAAACATTTATTATAATATAAAACATTAAGAAAATATTAAGTTTATTGCAATAGTTTATAATATTCTTTATCATGCAATATATAAATGTTTAACAACTTTAAAATAAAGGGTTATCCAAATTGAGAGAATATTGCATTAAAGATTTTAGGCCTATTTCATTTTTTAGAAATTCATCAATAGAAAAACTTGAAGAATTATTTCATTGCTCAAACGTAGACATAAAAAATATTACAGATTTACAAGATGATGAAATTATTCCTTACTTAAACAAAGAGTGTGAAAATTTTCCTGAAGAACTTAAAGATAACTTAGTTAAGATAAATAATATAGCGAATAAAGAAGGCATGCCATACTTAATAGAGGCATGCCTTCTTTATAATATCGACTATAAAGACTTAACCGCTTATGATTTAGCTATAAATCTTTTTATTAAAAATAGAGCTGCTTTTGATTTTGCTTATAACTGGTTAAACATAGACCAATATCAAAATTTTAAAGACTTCTTAGGTGTAGAGCCAAAAGAAGTAAATTTAAAAAATTTAGAAAAATTTAAGCAAGCAATTTCTGACTATTTAAAAGAGCAGTCCAAGGGAAGACATGTTCATTTTGATGAATATCCTAAAGATAACAAAACTGCATATATCATTAGCTATGAAGATTACTTAAAGCCTATAAATAAGTTTGAGGATAATAATTTAGTAACCATAAAAGAAAGACCAGTTAAGGAGCTTGTTTTAATTTACTATCCCAATTTAGCAAAATTAAAATGTAAAATGCCTAATAAAGAACTTCAAGATACAATAAAATCTTTATTTGCTGAATATATGTTGGATGATACAGACTTTTTTAATCATAGTAAAGTTGATAGCTTATTTGATTTAAACGTTTTAGCTGCTAAAGATAAAGAATTAATACCTAATCCTAAGTATGGAATAGAAAAAGTAAATATAACAAGTTTAAGAGCGAGTTTATCTTCTGATGGCCTCTTTAAGTCAGACTTTAGGCATCCTAATGAACTAATAAAAAAATTGAAAGAGATAAATTTAAATATTGAAAATATAAAAATTTTAAAAGCTGGCATTCAGTTTGTTTTTGAAGGGACTGGACGTAGCAAAAGCAGGACAATTTATATAACTGCTCCTAATGCAAGTACAATATCAGATAACCCAAAAGATGAAATAATAACCAAATGTTTAGTTGATTGGGAAATCGCCAGTGCCTAAAGATGATTTTTTTCAATTATTAAATATTGAGTTAGAGCCATTTATTAAGCCTGAAATATTAGAATGTTTAAATATACAAGCAAAATCAAAATTAATTGATGAAAATGTTTTAAAGCCAAGCTTTTTAAATAGTATTGAGTGTACAGAATGCTTTGAAACTTGTACTTTAGATATTTTTAATGTATCTAATAAACTTTATATTCAATGCCCATCTGGTTATATATCTAAGGCTAGAGAGGTAAAAGAGGAAGAATTGAATGTTTATAAGTTTTATATTCAAACACTCTTAAAAAAGATAGCTTTAATAAATTCAATAAATTTTTATATAAACAAAATAAATCATAATTTATTATTGTTTGGAGAAAAAGAGGTAAACAAAATTAATTATAAATTCTTCTATTCTAATCAATTATTTTCTCATAACAAAGTAAATACAAGCATTCTTTATCTAACAAAGGAACACTATCAACTAACTGAAAGAGCTTTTATAATAACACCTTCAAAAATCATCTTAAACAATAGCAGTATTGCGTTATTAAAAGATTTAGGTTGTCAAACTACCTCATTAGAAGAATTGCTTCAGAATGATTTATTTATTAGTGAAATTGGAATATCAAATAAGAATGATATTAATTCTCTTATGAATACCTATGAGTTAGTTATTTTAGATAATGATAATGTTTATTTGTATCAAAAAAAGTTAAATTTAAGCCCCAAGTCATTTTATTTACTAGAAATTATAGCTAAAAAAGGCAAGCAGGGTTTATCTATTTCTTATGATGATTGTATAGAATGCTTATGGGGAAATGAATCTTATGGAAGTGTGGATAACTTAAAACAACTATATAATCATAAATCTGGAATTAATAAAGCTTGTGAAAAGTCTGGTATTGAACAGGAATCATACAAAAAACTTATAAAGTCTGAAAATAAAAGCTATAAATTAATGGTCAAGCCTGAAAAAGTTTATATAGCATAAGTTTTATAGATTTATTGCTTTAGTCCTCTGTTTTACACAGAGGATTTTTTTATGTCTAAAATTCTTGCTAGATAGCATTATAGCCTTTGTATATAAAGAAAGACTAGAAAAAGCTAGAAAAAACAGGAAGTAATTTAAAAATAAAAATGTAAAACTAAAGACAGTTAAAAAAGTAATAAACAAAACCTATTTAAAGGCTTTAAACACCATGAATATAGATAAGGAAAACTTCATAGATTATACAAAAAAGGTATGGCAACCATACTATGAAGAAACTTTATCAGAAGATGATGCAATTGAAATAAATGAAAACATGACAGCAGTTATGAACTTGCTTATCAAATGGAATAAAGCCGAAAAGCAAAAATAATCTTGCAAGATTTAGTATATAGATAAAACAAGGAATTATTAAAATGGCAAAAATTTATAATTTAAGATTAATTAAACAAAGAGAATCATATTCTCTAAAACAAATATCTGAATTGTTAAATGTACATATAAGAACTGTTCAGACTTGGAAGCAAGAAGGATTAAATATAATTAATCAAGATAAACCATACTTAGTTATGGGTTATGACTTAAAAGAGTTCTTATCAAAAAGAAATGATAAAAGAAAAATTAAATTACAATCAAATGAATTTTACTGTACAAAATGTAGGGAAGCCGTAAGAAGTACAGATAATCAAGTTTGGTTTGAATGCTCTGGAAGAAATATAGGAAAACAAGGCTTTAAAGAAATTGTAATAAAAGGCATTTGTGAGTTTTGTAATACCAAAATTAACAGATTTTCTCACTCTGGGCTAATTGATAGTATTCAAAATTCTTTTGAGGTAGTTGACTTTGGAGGATTGAAAGATGAGTAAAAAACATCCTTTTGATGAACAGTATGAAACTTTAGTTATTACATTCTTACAGGCTAAAAAAGAAGCAAGTCAATCATTTATAGAATTAGGCAATGTTATTTCTCAAGCACTAAGTACTTTAGGAGAAAGAAAATGGAAAATTTGGCTAAAAGATTCAAGGGTAGGGCTAAAGTTAACTCAAGCTTATAAATTTATTGCAGTTACTAAATTCTTAAAAAATAATATTCAGTTGACTGAAGGACTAAAGCATACAGGAATTGAAAAAGCTTATTTAATTACAAAGCTTGAAGATGATACTGCAAAAGAAGAGCTTGCTGAAAAAATAATTGATGCAGATTTTACAGTAAAACAAACTAAACAGATTGTTTCTAAAATAAAAAAAGAAAATAAAACGCCGGCTCAAGCAATAGAGGAAATAAAAAATCTTCCTAAAGTCTCTAAAACAAATCCAGAAAAAATACCTATTTCTACAAAATACAAGCAGTTGCAATCTGATTATGATGCTCTGTTAAAAGAAAAAAAAGAGCTTGAGGAAAAAATAAAACTTTTATCAAACAATAATAAAACTATTGATGCAAAAAATACAAGTTTTGAAGGTACTGAAATTCTAAAAGAACCTATTGATTCTGATGAGCCTGATTTTACTATTGATGAAAAATTACATGCCATAACATATAAGGGTAAAAAAATTCCAGTTTCTTCAACTATAAAACTTGACCCAAATAATAAAAGTTACCTAGAAATTATCGTTAAACAAGAAGCAAAGAACAAGTTTAACCTAGACCTTTAATAAGGTGTTATTTAGGTATGAAAAAAGCCTCGTAAGTACTGACATATTAAACATGCAATATATGATATAAAAACATGAGTAAAAAAGTTATAAATTTAGACAATAAACAAGGAGATAATATTATGCAAAAAGTTAGCATTGATAACGAAAAAATCAAACGCAAATATTATGAGTATTTAGAGCAATTTTATAGTGAAGCAACTATAAACTCCATCAAAAAATCTATATACCGATATGAAGAATTTACTAATTTTGAATCTTTTGCAAAGTTCAATAAAAAACGGGCTATGGATTTTAAAAAATGGCTAGAAGAAAAGCCTGATGCAAAAACAAAAAAAGAGCGTTCTTTAACGACAGTTTATAATTATCTAAGAAGCTTAAAAGACTTTTTCAAATGGTTGAGTTCTCAAGCCGGTTATAAGTCTAAACTCTGTATAACTGATATAGATTACTTAAACTTGACCAAAGAGAAAAAGAAAATAGCTCTAGGCAAGACAAGAGAACATTATCCAACTATGGAACAAGTCAAAACTGTTATTGAATCTATAGAAATTAATAACGAGCTTGATTTGAGAGATAGGGCTTTACTAAGTTTTACTTTATTATCAGGAATGAGAGACAGTGCAATAATAACTTTACCAATAGGAGCTTTTGATGAAGAAAAATTGCAAATAAACCAAGACCCCAAAAAAGGCGTTAAGACTAAGTTCAGTAAAACGATAAGAAGCTATATATTCAAGTTTGATGAACAATTGCTTAATTATTTTTTAGAATGGTATAGCTATTTAAAAAGTGAAAAGCTATTTAGCAATGATGACCCTATTTTTCCTAAAAATAAAGTTGAAAACTCGCAGGAAAATAAATCTTTTTTATCAAATTCGGTTGAGCCTAAGTTCTGGCAAAGTGTTTCAAGTATGAGGGCATTATTTAAACAAAGATTCCAAGATGCAGGTATAGAATATTTTTCACCTCATACATTCAGACATCTTGCCGTTTTAACAGCTATAAGCAGATGCAGGAACGGCAACGAAATTAAAGCCGTAAGCCAAAACTTCGGGCATGAAAACGTTGGAACAACTATGCAAACTTACGGAACACTTAATCAAGCAACAATGAGTGAAACTATAAAAAATATGAATTTTTCAGATTCTAACGATAATAACCAAGCTGAACTAATAGCTCAATTTCAAGCTTTTATTAAACAACAGGGGCAAGGAAACTTTTAAACCAAGATAAATCATTTATTTATAGCTCTGTAATTAATACAGGGCTTTTTTTATGTCTTAAATAATCCTTTTCTTAAAATAGGCTCAGTATATTTTAATTTTTTATATAATTTACAAATATTAGAAATATTTTTTGCAAAATAATTTTGAAATTTATCTGCTAGATAATAATAATCAATTAATCTGAAAGATATTAATTCTTTATCTAATTTTTTGTTCATAGTCTCTTTTGCTAAAAATTCCAAAGATGCTAATATATTTAAAATGCTATCTCCTAATTCATCTAAATGTCCTTCCTTAAACAATTCATCTAAAGAAATATAATCTTTAAAATAGGGATTATTTTTTTCACCTTTGAGTAAAATTTTTTTTATTAAGATTATCAGAAAATGAAAACTTTGCACAGGTTTGATTCATTGAATTTATGACTTTATTCCAATTTTTTCTATCTTCATTAGAAAACCAATCATTTTTATGCTCAAAAGAATTTATAAAGTAAATAGTATTACTAAGTCTTTTTTGTTTTATATCGTTGCTATAGTTCATTAAAGCAATAACAATAGTTATTACAGCTATGACAATTGTAATAATTTCATATAATGTCATTTTTCTACCAATCATAAATTATTATAATTATCTATATAATAAAATAAAAATAAAGAATATTATTAATTTTAAAATAAGTTTTACTATTTATATAATAGGTACTTCCTGACGGGGTGGGGCATATGCGGGTAAGAAAATCCCGCTGTTCTGCTGAGTATGAAAAATTTTTATCATGCCACTTTTACTATATATAAAATCTACAAACTAAATTCTTGAATAGTCTTGTCTTTCATATCATCATTTATACCAATATACCTAAGAGTAACGGACGGGGCGGAATGATTGAATATATCTTGTAATATAGCAACATCTTTATATTTTTGATAATGATGATAACCAAAGGTTTTTCTTAATGTATGTGTTCCTATATTATCTTTTATACCAGTTTTTAAGACTACTTTATTAATTATTCTATAAGCTTGGGTTCTAGTTAAAGGTTTGTTTATACCTTTTCTACTTTGAAATAAATATTCTTCATCGTCCATGCCTTGAATAAATTCATCTAATATCTGTTTTAAGGTTTGATTTATAAGAAACCTCTTTTGTTTGTTAGTCTTTTCTTCTCTAATTACAATATGGGTTTTATCTCTCACCTGATTAACCTTAAGATTTAACAAGTCTGATATTCTCAAACCTGTGTTAATGCCGGTGGTAAATAACAAATAATCTCTGTAAGAACTCTTTTTAAATTCAATCTTTATTTTTTCTATTAAATTTTTATCTCGTATCGGCTGAACAAATTCCATATAAATTAACCTCAAAATTTAGTGATTTTTATCCATTATATTACATTGAATAATACAAGTAAATACAATAAAATACATTTATAAGTTTTAATATTATGAGAAATTAGGCTCAACTTTAATGAGCGTTTTGCATTTTGGCATATTTTGCGAAAGTAACATAATATACATTGTGTTACATGCAAGCCAAATTATAAATACTTCATTCTTTATTTTTTTATTACAAGTTTTTTATTATATAATTAACCTAAAATATATGATGTGGAGCGGAGTAAATGGCGGAAGTTTTAGAGCAACAACAAACAACATTTGATGAAAATATTGAGCGTGGGATAAAAGAAAAAATATTATCTGTAAATGATGATTATACCAAAGTAACTTATCATGTTAAAAACGAAAAAACATATAAACTAACTGACCCTGAAGAAAAAGTAAGAGCTTCTTATTTCACAGAGCTAGTTCTTGATTACCAATATCCTACAGAAAAAATAGCTCTTGAAGTACAAGTTCCAAGACGTACGCCTAATGATTTTGCTGATATTGTTATATATGAAGATGAAGAACTTAAAAAGCCTTATTTAGTTGTTGAATGTAAAAAAGACGGTGTTACAGATGCGGAATCTAATCAAGCAATTGAACAGGTTTTTGGTAATGCAAACAGCTTAAAAGCTAAATTGGCAATTGTTGTTGCGGGAAATACTAGAACTGCTTTTGATATTGCTAATTTTAAGCCAATGGAGAGAGTTCAAAATATTATTGCTGATATTCCAAAGAAATATGATAAAGTTCCTAAATATAAATATATTAAAGGTGAAAATGACCTTAAAATAATCTCAAGAGAAGAATTAATACAATCTCTTGAAAAATGTCATGATACAGTCTGGCAGGGTGGAAAATTAGCCCCAACTGTTGCGTTTGATGAAGTTTCAAAGCTTTTATTCTGTAAATTAAAAGATGAAAAAGATAATTATAAAAAAGGTTCTATTTATAAATTTCAAATAGGTACTCACGAAACGCCTAAAGAAGTTTTTAAAAGAGTAGATGATATTTATCAAGTAGCAAAGCAACAAGATGCGGAAGTTTTTAAAGGTAATTTAAACTTAGAGCCTGAAGTAGTTTTTCAAGTTGTAAAACATATTCAAGAAATAAACTTTACTAAAACCGACCTTGATACAAAAGGGGTGGCTTTTGAAAGATTTATGCAAGACTTTTTTAAGGGTAAGATGGGGCAATTCTTTACCCCCCGTAAAATTGTTGAATTTGTTGTTAAAATGATGGACATAAACAATAATCAATTAGTTTTAGACCCTGCAAGCGGTAGCGGTGGTTTCCTTTTAAATGCTCTTGATAGTGTTAGAAAACATGCCGAAAAAGAAATTCCTGATGATGCACAAATACAATATAGCCACTGGCATGATTTTGCTAAAGATAATCTTTTTGGTATTGAGATAAATGACCAGATAGCAAGAGTTTGTAAAATGAATATGATTATCCATGATGATGGTCATACTAATGTAATAAGTGCTAGTGCTTTAGATGATTTTAAAAATGTAAAGAAAAAAGACAGTACTGATTTAACTATACTTGAATCTACAACTAACGAGGGCTTTCAAAAAGATAATTTTGATGTTATTATTACAAATCCGCCGTTTGGGGCTACTATAAAATCCACTGAATATAAACAGGAGTATTTAGATAAGTTTGAACTTGGCAAAAAAAAGAAGAATCAAAAAACAGAAATACTTTTTATTGAAAGATGTATTGACTTTTTAAAGCCTAAAACCGGCAAGATGGGCATAGTTTTACCTGATGGTATTTTAACAAATAGTTCTTTGCAGTATGTAAGAGATTTTATAATGAAACGTTGCGAAATTTTAGCGGTTGTTTCACTTCCTCAATTTGCATTTAGCCATTATGGGGCAGGTGTTAAATCGTCATTAGTTTTTGTAAGACGTAAAGGAGAGAATGAAAAAACTGGTAATTATCCTATTTTTATGGCTATGGCTGATAGAATAGGATATGATGCAACAGGGCGTGAAGATAATCAAAATGACCTTGATAAAATTTATGATGAATATCAAATATTTAAAGCTAATCCTGATACTTATGAAGGTTGTTAATGAATATGTCTGAAGTAACACAGTTTTATATATTAAAAAGTGAGACAGTGTCTAACTATTTGATATGGTCTAATTATTGTGAATTTTTTAAAGTAAACGATGAGCTGCAGAGAAGTTTTTATGAATATTAAAAAACTTGACAGTTATGAAGGTTGTTAATAGTGGAAATTAATAACAATTATTTGTATATATTCCTTGATGAGGGCGGAAACTTTGATTTCTCTAATAAAGGAACGCAATATTTTACTTTAACAAGTGTGGCTTCACTTAGAAACTGGAGCCAGCTTTATACTAATTTAAGTAATGAAAAGTATAAACTCATAGAGTGGGGGTTAAATACCGAGTATTTTCATTGTTGCGAAGATAACACGCATGTTAGAGGCAAGGTTTTTAATTTATTAAATGAAGAATTTAAAAATAATAGTATTAAAATAGATAGTATAGTTATAGATAAACGCAAAACTCATCCTATTTTGCAGGTAGAAAAAGAGTTTTATTCAAAAATGCTTGGTTACCTGTTAAAGTATATTTTTAAGCATTCTCAATCTAAAGGCTTTGATGAAATTATTGTTATAACTGATAAAATACCGGTAAACAAAAAAAGAAAAACAGTTGAAAAAGCCATAAAACAAACTTTAGCTACAGAATTAAAACCTTTATGCAAGAAGTACAGAGTTTTGCATCATAATTCTTGCTCTCATTATGCTTTACAGGTTGCTGATTATTGCAATTGGGCAATTTTTAGAAAATGGGAACGGCAAGATGATAAATATTATAAGTTAATAGAGCCATTTATAAGGAGTGAATTTGAAATATTTGAAAAAGGTAAAGTGTATCATTATTAGAATAAAAAGCGACCTCTCCGACTATCTTTTACGAAAAACTCCTTGAGTTTTTATCATCAGAGAGGAACCTTTATTAAGATAAATTTGTTAAATTTTAGTTTTGTATATACAGTATAACATATTTTAAAGTGTTTTCAATATTTTTAGCGGTTATGTTAAAAAATAAACAAAAAAGGTTTTTAAATTATGCAGTGTTTTAAAGTTTATAGAGATGAGATAGAAGGAAGGCTTGACCCTTATTATTACCTTCCTAAACATAAAATATTATTCGGTAAATATGAAATAAAATCATTACAAGATATATCTAATAATATAACTGATGGAGACCATGGAAACCCAAAATATTCTGGTGATAATGAAGGCATTCCTTATTTAAGAGTTGTAGATGTAAAACATAATGAAATTAATTATAAATCAATAAAAAATATCACTCTTGATTATGCAAAAAAACTTTATAAGAGCTGCTATGCTAATTACAATGATTTATTAATTTCAATTGTTGGAACATTAGGAGTAAGTATTTTATATAAAAACAAAAAAACCTTATCTATAAGTCGTGGTTTTGCAATAGTTACTTTACAACCAGAAATCAATAAAGATTACATACTAACTTTTACAAAAACAACTTTATTTTTAAAACAAATAGAAAAAAATAAAGTTGGTAGTGTGCAGAGTGGTATGTATTTATCAGCTTTAAAAAATATTAAAATTCCACTTCCTCCTTTAGAAATTCAAAATAAAATAGTCGAAATCATGCAAACCGCATACGAAAACAAAAAACAAAAAGAGGAAGAAGCAAAGAGGCTTTTAGATTCTATTGATAACTTTGTGCTTGAGCAATTAGGTATTGAATTGCCTGAAGTTGAAAATAAAATGTGCTATAAGGTTTACTCTAATGAGCTAGAGAATAATCGACATGACCCTTATTATTATCAACCTAAATATTACAAAAAGTATGAAGCAATAAAAAACTCAAAATATAAATCCGTTTTATTTGAGGATTTAATTATTAACCTTATGAATGGTTTGGAAATAAGAAATTATTCTAATACTGGTTTTAGATATTTGAGAGTAACAGACTTATGTAAATTTGGTTTAAACAATACAAATCCTAGATATGTAGATGTGAAAGAAATACCTGAAAAAATAAAATTAACTGAGCAAGATTTTTTAGTTTCTCGCTCGGGCTCTTTAGGCTTAGTTTCCACAGTTAAAGAAGACATATTACAAGCTATATTAAGCTCACATATTTTTAAAATAACTCTAAACATAAAAAAAATTTATCCTGAATATTTAGAAGTATACTTAAGAAGCGTATTAGGTCAATTTCAATTTTTTCAAAAAAATAATGGAGGGATTATTCCCGAAATCAATCAAGCAGCTTTAAAATCTGTTGAAATAGTTTTACCTCCACTTGATAATCAAAAAGCTATTGCTGATGAATATTTAAATAGAATAAATACAGCTAAACAGCTACAAAAAGAAGCTAAAGAAGAACTTGAGCAGGCAAAAACAAGAGTTGAAAGAATAATATTAGGGGAAGAGGAAGTTGCAGGTTGATTTTCAAGTAGTACATGACTTTGCCGATAAAAATATCTTAATAGAAAAAATTATAAATATTTTAAATGAATTTGATAAAGTTAATTATTATGTAGACTACTTTGGGAAAGATGAAGAAGAAGACATAAATCTTATAGATTATATTGAAATTAAATATCATTATAAAGTTAATAATAATGATGATTTTATAACAGGTTTTTCTATTTTTATTCCTGGTATAGGCGATTATATTATAGATTTTTCTAATGATAGAGAAACTGGTGGAGTAAATGATTTTAATAATATTATTGATGATTTGATTTCATCATTAAAAGAAGAAATTAATATAAAAGTAATAACAAAATTTCTTGATGAATCAATGCAATGTGTACATTGGACTATTTTTAGAGAACTATTTGTAATAGAGATGAAATTACGAGAAATAATAACTTTTATTTTTCTGGCTAATTATGAAAATCAATATAATAATTTGTTAAATGATTATAAGATAAAATTTGCGAAAGATATGAAAAAAGATGATTTAACAAGAAATTATGAAAATGAATTTTTTTATATCTTATTCAGTGATTATTTAAAATTAGATGAAAGTAACTTAAAAGAAATGACTAATCGAGAACTAATTAATTTTATTAATAAATCTGATACCTTCGAAGAATTTCAACAGTTTATCTCAAATAGAGGAATCAAAAAGTATAATAAATGTTTATTAGAAATAAATGATAGTCTTGAAATTATTGAGCAAATAAGAAATTGTATTGCTCATAATAGAAAAATAAGTAATAGATTAATGGCTGCTTATGAAGTACATAAAAAAAAGCTTTTAGGGGATGAAGAAACCAAAATTGCTGGAAAACTGGATAAATTTTGGCAAAATTTACAAGAAGGAATTGATAATGACTAAAGCCGTAATCTATGCAAGAGTATCAACCAGAGAGCAAGAAAAAGAAGGGTTTTCTATACCTGCACAATTAAAGTTATTAAATGAATATGCTGTATCTAAAGGCTTTGAAGTTGTGCAAGAATTTAAAGATAATGAAACCGCCAAGCAAACCGGCAGGACTAACTTTAATGAAATGCTTAAATACTTTAAAAAGAACAAAAACATAAATACAATACTAGTAGAAAAAACAGACCGGCTTTATAGAAACTTTAAAGATTACATTACCATTGCAGATATGGAGCTTGATATACACTTTGTTAAAGAAAATTGTATATTTGGCAAAAATGCCCGCTCGCAAGATAAACTAATGCACGAAATACGCCTTGTAATGGCTAAGAATTATATTGATAACCTAAGAGAAGAAATAATAAAAGGATTAAGAGAAAAAGCCGAACAAGGATATTTACCAAACAAAGCTTCCCAAGGTTATAAAAGAATAAATAAAAAACTTGTTGTTATTGATGAAGAGCAAGCCCCATTTGTACAAAGAGCCTTTACTTTATACTCTAAAGGTAATATCTCATTAGAAAATCTAGCTAAAAAATTGAAAGATGAAGGCTATATTTATAAATCATACCGTCCTAAAATATCTAAACCTACTCTTGAATCAATGCTTAAGAATGTTTTTTATAAAGGACAAATTTTTTATCGTGGTCAAATATATGAAGGAGTTCACGAGCCTTTAATAAATCCAAAACTTTTTGAGAAAACTCAACAGGCTTTTAAAAGAGACGGCAAACCCTTGACAAGAAAAGAGCATACCTTTATTTTTTCAGGTTTAATAAAATGTAGTTCCTGCGGTTGCAACATAACAGCAGAAATTAAAAAGGGCAAATATATTTATTATCGATGTTCTTGGGGTAAAGGTAAAAAGAATTGTGAAAATAAGGACTACATAAGACAGGAAAAATTAGAAGAACAATTTGATAAGGCGGTTAAATGTATCAACTTAGATAAAACGCAAAAAGAATGGCTTGTAAATGCTCTTAAATTTAGTTTAAAAGATGAGCAAAAGTATCATAAAGAGAGAATTAAAAATTTAACTCAACAAGCCCAAACCTTAAGGGAACGTATCGACAAAATTTATATTGATAAACTTGACGGCAAAATTGATGAAGAATTTTGGCTAACAAAACATAATGAATGGAACTCTCAATTAATAAAAATAAAGTCTATTTTAAATTCTCATGATGAAACGCATGATAAGTTTTTAAATGAAGGTATTCAAATCTTAGAACTGGCGGATAACATATATAACAAGTACATTCAGCAATCTGGAGAAGATAAGGCTGAACTTTTGAAATTACTACTTTCGAACTCTTGGCTAAATAATGGAAAGTTAAGCTATGAGTATAAAAAGCCCTTTGATGTACTTGCTAACAATTTTTCTAAATTTGTTGAAGACAATGAGCCAAAACCCCCGCTACCAAAAGATAATGAACAAACTAAAAACCACCCTCAAGAAAATGATGGTGGTTTTTGGTGGAGACGGAGAGATTCGAACTCTCGTCCAAAACGAATGCCAGTAGGCATCTACGAGTGTAGGTTACTAATTCATCTTATTCAGGCCAAGTTAATAACC
>JANQFW010000091.1 GCA_028277625.1 Candidatus Gastranaerophilales bacterium
GTTATTATTAATCCTTATGTAGACGATGTATTTTCTGCATTTTCATTTATTTCTTTGTATATAACTTTGCCATTTTATTCATTATTTTTTTTAATACTATTTTTTATAGAATTATTTAGTTCAAAATTTCTTTAATTTCTTCTTTTGGAAATTCAATAGGTATAATTATATAATAATTTTTTATAGTTCCAATTGATTGAAGCCCCCAAGCAGAACTATTAACAGTGGTCCAGAATGAACCTTTGCCGTAGTTTTTAGAAGAATAATAGTCATTATCATGATAATAACCATAGTTATAACTATCGTCATCTTTATAATATCCATGATTTAGATCAAAGTCATAAACATCAAATAAAATAATTTGATAATCACCTGAAGGATTTTTCTTTTAAGCAAAAAACCGAAAATATATTAAGCCTTTCCTCCTTGTATTTAAGTTAAAATAATACAAGGAGGAAATAAATGCTTAAGTCTATTAAAACAAGTATAAAAATATTGTGTATCTGTCTTATTATTAATTTGATCATTTCTGTTTCTTATAGTTATGTAATAAATAAACCTATAAGAAGCATACATAAAGCAATAAATAATGCTAAACAAGCAAGAATTTATGCATTTAAACAACAAAATACTCAGTTAAACAATAATAATATCACTTGTAATTATAATGGTTTAAAATATTTTTTTAATAAAGATAAAAAACTCATAAAAATAGCTTATAAAGATTACTATAATAATTACAATTACTTCAATGGAATATTAGACTATATATTAACTGCTATTATTAATTCCTATATTAATAACGTATTTGCAAGATTTTCATTTATTTCTTTATACATAACATTGCCATGTTATTCATTTTTTATTTTACTTTTTTTAATTTTTTTATTTATAAAATTAATCATTTCAAAGTTTCGTTAACATCTTCTTTTGAAAATTCAATAGGTAGAATTATATAGTAATTTTTTATAAATCCATTTTCCTGAAGCTCAAAAGCAGCATTATTAAATTTATCCATCTGAGTGAGTTCAGACCCTTTTTCTTCTTCTTTTATTTCTTCAAAATCATATACATCACATAATATAACTTTAAAGCCACTGTCTATAGTTTTTTTAGAATCTAAGATAGTTACATTATGCAGTGAGGCAAAAAGATCTCTTGAGTCTTCTTGTTCAAAGTTAGTACTTTTAACCGTTTCTCCATTATACAATTTTTTTATTATAGTTTTAAATTTTGAAGAGTTTTTAACCATTTGTGACAGCTTACTCTTGGGAGAGAACACAATGCCCTTCATATCTTTTGTCATTTTTTCTGCAAGAAAATTAGGTATTTTTAAATTTCTAATTATCTCTTGATTATCTATATTAAATTTCAAGTTAACCTCTTCTTCCTTTTTATCCTCAAGGTTATATATTGATTTTTGCATTAAATTATCTGTTTGCTCAAGCCCTCTTTGATTTTTAGCTAAATCTGTACTAGTAGAAGAAAGAAAAATATTTTTAAGTTTTACTATTGCTCTACTTGCTGCTAGATATCCCCATAAATTTTCTGAATTAGGAGGGTGTATCAATTGAGATTCATAGTAACTTTTAAGGATTTCTTCATCAAGCTTGCCTCTATACTCCTTTTCATTCTCAGGAATTAAAAGCGTATTTTTCTCACTACCGAAAGCCTCTTTTAGAACTTTATCATGATATTCTCTTATTTGTTTTAACATTTTGCTAGCGAAATTATTGTTGTCAATATCAAACTTAAAATCAAGCTTCCTTGGTTGAATATACTGAGACCGATTTCTTGAATAAGGTCTAGCCTGCCGCCTGCTTGCATCTTCTATCTGGTTAAGTCTCTCATTTATTATCTGATTAAGAATAAGTTGGTTATTTAAAAATGCCGAATTAGTTTCAGCAGCATTAATACGACTCTTGTCTTTTATGTATTGTTCATAACTATTTGAATAATCCGCACCAAAAGGCTTAAGGCCATTACCGGAAGGTTGTGGAGGCGTTTGATTAAGTTGCGCCTGAATCTTATTATAATCGTTTAAATTTCTAAGCCTATCCCTCTCACCATAAAAATCTTGAGGATTTATACTTGCTTCTGTCTCTGGTGGTAAAAAAGATGACTGACTGTTTCTAAGTTTATCAATGATTTTCCTACTACTATTAGAGCCAGCAGGATTAGTCGCCTGCGCAGCTAAATTGTTGTAGCTGTTTCTTACTGAATTACGAGGAATATCACCATTGCTAGCGTCATCAATTACTTTTGATAATATTGAGTTTATAGGATCTGAATATGATTGATACTTATGTTTGTCAAGCTTACCTATGTTTTTGCTGTAATATTCAAGATTTTTAGGTGATTTAAGAGCTTCTTTTGCCAGCTGGGCTTGAAAGTAAGAAACTTGTCCATCAACTTCATAAGCTTTTTCCATAAAAAAATTGTAATCGTCACTTTTTGAGTCAATTTCGCCTAAAACTTTTACAACCTTACCGCCAAGGTCCATAGCCTCACCAAGAAATCTCATCAATCCTTGCAATACGCCGTCTGGTTTTTTTTCATGAGTTACCCCGCCTTGAAGAATTTCACGATATTGATCGTCATCTCTTCCTTTATTCTGGTTAAAATCTTTCATAGTTAAATAATTCCTTTCTTATCTTTTAAATTCCAACACTACTACAATTATAACAACTCGTGAAAAATTTTGCATTCTAAAATAAGCAGGTTTAAAATCAAGTATAACAACAGGTTTAACACTTCGATTCGTGTAGTATTTTCTAAAAAAGAGTCTTTTCTTATATAATATTCTCTATATTATTGGATATATTTAATAAATACTGTTTAGATAATAATTTTTAAAATTTGTTAAAAATTATTAAATCTTAAAAATGCTTTATAATGCTATTTGTCATACAATAAATGAAGATTTAGCAATTTAAAAAATAAAAAAGAAAATATGTATAAAAAAGATTTCTTTAGCTTATGTGTTATACCAACAGGGATAGGTGCATCTATCGGTGGATTTGCAGGCGATGCCGCTCCTGCTGTTAATTTGTTATCAAAAGTTTCTCCTGTTATAACTAACCCCAACGCTGTAAACGGCGCATATTTTTCCGGTATAAATTCTAATATTTTATACACCGAAGGCTACGCCATAGATCAATTTATGCAAGAAAAAATCGCCCTAAGACCATCAAATTATAATAAAATCGGTGTTATTTTTGATAAAGAAATACCTAAAAACGTACTAAACGTTCATTTGAATATTTTAAATGCCATAAAATCTGTATACGGCATACAAATTCTGGACTACACAATCACCGAACAAGAAATGGGCGTTGATTTTGAAATTTCATCTACAGGGATTTCAACAGGCTGTATAAAACATGTTCAAACTTTACTCCAAGCTGGTCAAAACTTAATTAACAAAGGTGCTGAAGCACTGGCGGTTGTTGGTTTTTTCCCAGACATGCCCGAGCTTGAAAATGAACAAAATAACTACTCAGACGGACAGGGCGTTGACCCTATTGGTGGCGTAGAGGCAGTTATTTCTCATATCTTAACAAAAGAATTAAATGTACCTGTGGCGCATGCCCCTGCGTTTAGCGAACAGGAATTAAACATACAACCACAAATAGTTGCTCCCCGTGCAGCTGCCGAGTCCACAGTTCCTGCTTATTTGCCTTGTATTATATTAGGCTTGTACAATGCACCTAAGTTAATTGATATTAATAAAATAAATTATAATGATATAACCATAGAAGACTTAAAAGCGGTTGTTTATCCTTATAACTGCTGCGGTGGTATTCCTGTACTTACGGCTAAAGAAAAAAATATACCTGTAATTCTTGTAAAAGAAAACAAAACCGTCCTTAATGTCACTCCAGAGGCTCTTGGGATAGAGGATTATGTAATGGAAGTAAGTAATTATTACGAAGCTGCCGGGTATTTATTAGCTCTTAAAAATGGAATCTCTTTATAAATGCAAAGTCTTATAAAATCTTTAGAAAATAAAAATTGTATAAAAATCGTCTGCGGTGCGGGTAATAAAAATCTTGATGAAATCGAAAAGCTTGTTGCAGTATACGCAAAAGCTGGCGTAAAGTTTTTTGATATTTCAGCTGACGAAGATGTTATAAAAGCTGCTAATAAAGGTTTATCCAGAGTGATCTCTGATTCTGATCTGCATAATTATCATTTATGCTGTAGTATTGGACTAAAGGGTGATGTGCACTTTAGAAAAGCTTTTATTAATAAAGAAAAATGCACTGGATGTAATAACTGCATAACGGCATGTTTACAAAATGCAATTGTTAAAAGCCATGAAGACTTGCAAGTAAATAAAAATAACTGTATTGGCTGTGCCAAATGTTTAAATATATGTGCGGGTGATGCTATAGACTTTGAATATTATGAGTCCAGCGAACTTGCACAGGTAGTTAAACATAATATTAGTTGCATTGAACTACATGCCACTATTGACAATAGTAAGAAAATAATTAATTGTTGGAACTATTTAAGTAATAATTTTGATAGATTTTTAAGCATAAGTTTAAACAGGAAATATCTTTCTGATACTAAACTAAAAGAGTTATTAAACCAAGTTGTTTTATCAAGAAAGCCTTTTAGTTCTATTATTCAGATAGATGGTAAATCAATGAACTCTGGGGCTGAAGATTTTAAGTCATCTTTGCAGACTATTGCTCTTGCCGACGTTGTTAATGAGTTTAATTTACCTGCCTATATTATGCTTAGTGGGGGTACTAATTTAAAAACCGCTGAATTTAGCATTATATGCAAGATTGATTATCATGGCATTGCTTTTGGTAGTTTTGCCAGAAAGTTAGTTTATCCTTTTACTTCAAAGTCTGAGTTTTGGGTAAATAAGACCTTATTTAATGATGCTGTTAAAGTGGCAGAGAATTTTTTAAAAAACTATATAATTAAAAATTAAATAGTTTATTTAATTACTATTTCAAGAGGTGTTAAAATATTTTATTTTATAAAAAACTATAGTATACGGGTTTTTTATAGAAAGGATTAAAAAAAGATGAATGAAATAGACGTTACTAAAATGATTGCTTTAAGATTTTGGTGGAGTTGGACCTGGAGAAACAATTTATTTGGTTTTTTAGCAGGCTTTGTGCTGGGAGTAACTTCAGGCATTGTTACTCCTATGATTGGAATGCCTGCGGAAACCGCAAGCTTTATTCAGACTTTATTAGGCATTGCTATTGCTTTAATAATTAGTGTTGTTATCATTAAAAAGCTTTTAAGACAGAAGTATAGTAAATTTAGAATATCTGTTATTGATAAAATTAGTAGTCAAGAAGTAAAAGAAGTTTCTTATGGGATGGCTATTCACTTTAATTGGAGCTTTTTTTGGAAAATGATTTTGGCTATGCTAGGTTTGACAATTCCATCAGCCATTATTATTGGTATAGTTGCTAGTATACTTTCAGCAACTACAGGCATGTCATTGAATAGCCCAACTTCTATAATATTCTTCATTATTTGTTACATCCTTATTCTTATAGCATCAATTTTTATTCAGATTTTTATTTTAAAAAGTCTTTTAAAAGCAGAGTATAGTGATTATAGAATAACAGTGTTAGAAAATGATCAGATTATTTATTAAAAGAGAGATAATTATGAAGGAAATAGACGTTACAAAAGCAATAGCCTTAAGGTTTTGGTGGAGTTATATATGGAGGTTTGTTTTATTTTATCTTTCTGCCTGGGTGTTGTCATTAATAGCAACCTCTTTTGAATACTTTACTGAAATCAAAGAAATTAATTCTAGTCTAATTCTGCAAATCTATTACTGGACTGCTTGGATCGTCATTAATCTTTTTGTTCTTAAACATATTCTAAAGCAAAAATATAATAAATTTAGGATATCTGTTGTTGATAAAAAAAATAATGAAGAGGTGGAGAGCATTTCTTATGCTATGACTATTCACTTTTTTTGGAGTTTTTTTTGGAAAACGTCTTTGATAATGCTAGGGTTCCTTATTCCATCTGGAATTATTTTTTGTACACTAGGCTATATAATTATTACAAGTTCAACTATAACTTCAAAAAGACTTTCAGAAATAATAGTTCTGCTTATTTCAGCTTTTATAATAATAAATATTGTGCACCTTATCATCCAAATTTGCGTTTTAAAAAATCTTTTAAAAGCAGAATATAAAGACTATAGAGTAACCGTCTTAGAGTAAGTAATCTTTATCACTACATCTATTTAAGTAACTAGCCATCTCGTTCAGTTTAACGTTGCCCCCCCCGCGCCCAGCGCCACCTATAGAAACATCAATGATTATATGTCTATGGATTATAGAATTTACAAACAATACAGCTTTATCAAAGGCTGTATTGTTATCATTATGAAGATGAATCCCAAGTCTTATACCATTATCTAAATTATCATTAAACATATGCACTATTTTACAAAAATCCGCCTCTTCTAAAAGACCTTTGCTATCAACTATATATAAAGCTCTTGGCGATAAATTATTACACTTTTTTATTAAATCTAAAATTTCCTGCTCAGAATAAGAATCAATAACCATTGGCTGAACATAAGGCTCATAACCTTTTTGTTTTATAGTCTCAGCGGCCTTGATAGCAGCAGCAAGCTTATGCTTATGAAAAGCTAACCTTATGCCTTTTACTAAATCTGTATCAGGATTAAATAAAGGCAAATCCTCAGGCTTAAACTCACCTAAGTTAACCATAACAACAAACTGTGAAGATACGTTGCCAAAATTATTTAGTTTTAAAAGGTTATTAATAATGCTCAAGCTTAAAAAACAAGTTGAATCAGCAGTCTTTCCTCTGGTTTGAGTAATATAACCGCACTCTATTATCTCAATATTAGACCTAACAAGATTATTAATAGTTTCAATAATAGTACTATCTTTAAATTCCCAATTATTTAAGTATCCGCCATCTCTTAACGTGCAGTCTAATAGCTCTATATTATTCACAACTTTACTCATGAGTAACTATTTTAGTTAAACTCCTCGGATTAATAACGTCTTTATCTAATAGCAAAGCCATTTTATATGCAACAATCTGCAAGCAAACCGTAACATAAAACGGATAAATATACTTATCGCAGTCAGGCAGATTAATAACATTTTGAGAAATTATATCATCAAAAGATTTGGAACTCTCGGGCTTGATTATAAATAACGGCGGATTTCTTTTGTCTTTGATTAGCAAAGTATTATTTAACGCTAAATTACAGACTGTTTTATCTGGCGATAGAATTGATACAACCGGTGTTTTTTCGTCAAGAAAAGCCAAGTAGCCGTGCAAAAATTCACCAGTAGGACAACTGTTAGCATCAATATAAGTTAATTCTTTTAATTTAAGCGCGCCTTCATCAGCAACTCCTGTATCAGGACCTCTACCCAGTAAAATAATATGGTTATATTTCTTTAGCTTTTTAGCAAAATTATCATAAGAAGAAAAATCATCAATTATTTTATCAAACTCTTGCGGAATTTGATAAAGCTGATTAATTATTGATTTATAGTCTGAATCAGTTAATGTATCTAATATTTTAGACATACATAAGCCTAAGATATACAAATTAATCAACTGAGCAGTAAACGATTTGGTAGCAGCAATACTTTTTTCTTCTCCTGCCATAACTTCAAGAGCAAAGTCTACGGTTTTATGTATTGTTGAGTTTTTATTATTTGTTAACGCTACGGTTAAAGCTTGCTTTTCTTTTGCGATCTTTAAAGCCTTTAATGTATCTGCGGTTTCACCTGATTGAGATAATACAATAATAAGAGTTTGATTGTTAATAATCGGATCTTTATACGCAAACTCACTTGCATAATCAACTTGTACCTGTATATTTAGTATGCTTTGCAAAAAATATTTAGCTATATTGCCAGCATTGCGCGATGAGCCGCTGGCTATTATATAGATATTGTTTATTAGTTTTAAATTTTTCTCATACTTACCCAAACTAATATAAGGAAGTTGCTTATTAAGAATATTTTGTATTATACTTGGTTGCTGCTGAATTTCTTTTAACATTGCTTTTATTCATTTTATATTTTATCTAATGATTTAGTATCATTATAACTTGCTAAATGTACAAATGAGTATAAAATATTTGGAAAAAACCATTTGGAGCCTATATTAAGCATTTTTTTAAGAATATCTTTAACACTTTTTAGTTCGTAAGAACTGTTAGCATTTGTTACAAAATTATCAAAATGATTACAAACAGATACTATTTGGCTATGAAGAGATATCAGCTCTCCTGATTTTCCTTTAGGATAACCACTACCATCGTTTTTTTCATGATGTTCAAAGGCTATTCTTGCAGTATTTTCTGATAATTGAAGGTCGTCTTTTATTATATTATATCCGATATGAGTATGTAGTTGCATAATACTTTCGTGCTGTGCATTATTTGGGTTAAAGTTTGTAGTGATAGCCTCAGGTATTTTTATCTTACCTATATCATGGAGTAATGCCCCTAGTGCAATTTCTTCGATTTCACTTTTTTTTAACTTTAGCTTTTGAGCCACAAGAATACTTAAGACCGCAACGTTAATTTCGTGAGAAAATTTATCTTCAACAGGCATTCTTATATCAGAGGCTCTAATTATTTTGTTTATTGCCGGTTCTACCTCTGCTAAAATACGATCTCTTGCATCAAAAAAGACTGACAGTTTATTTTTTACATCTGCCGGTTCTTTTAGCTCTGGTAATTTAGAAAAAATATGATTTATATCTTTTTTGAATCTATTATTAATTACTATATTTTTTTCTGTAATTACAACTTCTTCTTCCTCTTCTTCAAAGTCTTGAATTTGCTCATCCTCAAAGTCAAAATCCAAGCTCAAGTCTAAATCCAAAGCTTCATCATGTTTATACAGAACTGAAACATACTTTAACCTTAATAACTTACCAGGAGTAAGTGTTTCTCCAGCTTTTAGCAGTAATGATCCCTCTTGGTTATAAACACTAAAGGGTAAAACTGTATGTCGTGATAACTCTTGAAATGATAATATTTCCAATTGAATTTCTCCCTGGAGAAGTTTTTGCTTCTATAAACATGAAGTCGGTTATATTGGAAAAAACTTTATTTGTTAAATAATTATGCTAACTCAAAAATACTTTATCAGAATAATAATAGCTTTTTCTAAAAGTCTTTTTATTTTTTTGTTAATTGCATTTTAATATAAAATTGCAGTGCGAGTTTTTTTCTTTTTTATCTTCTTTAATCTTATAAGGCAGTTCCATTTCTTTATAAAGCAAATCATCATCACGAAATGATCCATTGCAAAAGTCTATTATATTATTCTGAGTGCAGAAACCATTTGTAACATGTGATCCTCTAAGGATTCTTGAAGTTGTAAATAAACTTTTTGCAGGTTTAATAACTTTTACATCATACCTTGTTGAACAAAAAAGTTTAGCTATAGGTACAACAAAAATTTTTGCAATAAAAGGTAAGTACTTTGTAAATGGACGTTCTATTACTTGTATTATGGACTTATTAAACTTAAGATCACAGCACGGAGTGTTAGTTATTTTATAAAAGTCATTAGCAGTTCTGCAATCATTAACATTTTGTTTAATAGCTCTAACCAACATAGACACCTCTATTTGACAATTAGGTATAGGGTATTTTTTACCTCTTCTAAGCATAATTGTTAATGTGTCAGAACTGACTCCATAAAAAGCTATAATAGGACGTTCTGCTTCATATTGCATATCTCTTTTGCTTCTAACCTCTACAGATCCAGCCTTTGCCCTTTGATATGATGGCTCAATTTTACCACTGGTAGTTCTTTCGTGACTATAGGTTATGGTTTGAGCTTTTGACTCCCCAAATATTTTTAAAATTTTATAATAGTATCCATATTGTGACGGAATTTCCAATTTTAGGTGAAATGAATCCAAATCAGTTATCAAGGTACTGGTTAAACACTTTACAGGGATTCCAGCTTTAAAGTTTAACAGTAGTATTGGCTCTTCGTTTGTGCTTGTACCGTACCAGTATACAATAGGATTGGGGATAATATCAGTAAAAATAGGGTCATTTGAACAGCAACTACTAATTTTGCCCATTCCTTCCTTTGCTACAAGTGTGCATTTGGTTTCATAGAGAGTACTAGAATTCTTTATTAACTTAGATTCATGACTTTTAAAGCGCTTTACTCTTTTAGAAAAAACCACAGGTTGACTTAAATAAAAAAAAGCTAAGAGTAAGACTGCTAGACAAAAAAAATATTTATGATTATTTGTTTTATTATTCATTATAATATATTTTTTCTTTTACTTATACTTACTATACAAAATAATAAAAGCATTATTTTATAAAAGTAAACTGCACATATAGCTATGTGCTAGTCATCATTTTTTTATAACTTAAATTTAGATCACTGCTTGATACAAAAAATTATAAATTATGCTTCAATCATAGGATAAAAAAGGTGATGTATGTCACCAAAAAATAATATATTATTTTTATTCGGACATAATAGATGAGAAAAACAGGAGCAGTTATAAAGCTGATTTTCTTGTTTCTGCTGTTTATTTGTTTTTGCTTAAAAACATATTCTCAGGCAGAAACATCTGTTAGCAATGAAGATTTTTCTGTTTTTGAAGCCCAAAAGTCAAGCTTTGAAGAAGAACTGGAAAAAGGTGAACGAAGTATAGATCCGATAAAAAGACCACCTAAAACTTCTGGAAGAAGAAAAGCACTACCTCAAGAAGAAAGAGATAAACTCCTAAAGGAAATCTTTAATCTTCCAGAAGCTTTACCAGAAGCTACCAGACAAAAATACTCAAAAGAAAACCTTCTCCAGGCATATCCTAAAAAAAGAAAAAAGCCGTATGAAATAATTGAAAAAGAAATTAAACTAGATCTTGACCCTACAGAGGTACACATAAATCTTGAGCAATGTTTAAGATGTTCAATTGCCAAGAACTATGATATAAGAATTAATGATGCTGCAAAAGAACAAGAAAAATGGGCTTTTAGAAAAAGTTTAACAGAGTTCTTGCCTGATTTTGGCTATGAATATGTACAAAGAAAACTTGACGGTGAGATCCTCGTAGGTGGTGTAGTACCTATTGAAACCAGCCAAACAACTATTAGAACAATGTTTGAAATAAGATGGCTTGTATTTGACGGATTTAGACGATTTTTTGACGCTAAAATAGCCAAACAATTATATGATATTTCTAAATTAAGGCTGGAATTTACTAAGGATGAGATTTTATTATTTACAACCAGCCAATATTACAAGCTTTTGCAAGATAAGTTGAATATAATTATATTGCTGAAAAACCTAGAACAAACACAAGAGCAGTTGGAAATAACAAAGGACAGATTTGAAGCGGGCGTAGGTACTAAATTTGACGTACTGCGATCAGAAACTGAAGTTTTAAACTCCAAGCAAAACTTGATAGAAGCATTTCAGCAGCTAAAAGAATCTCAAGTAAACCTGGCAAATACACTTGGTGTACCAGTAGATACTCCTTTAATGCCTATTGAAAATGAACCAAAAGAAAAACGCTTGATATTAGGAGAATTAGATATAAAAAGATTTATGAATAAAGCTATAGAGAATAGACCGGATTTAAAAATAGCCCAAATTAACGTAAAAGCAGCAAGGACAGAAAGAAACAGAGTAGTTTCAGATTATCTGCCCAGTTTTAACTTCTTTATGGATAAAGGATGGCAAGGTGAAAGAGGACTTG
This sequence comes from Candidatus Gastranaerophilales bacterium, assembly GCA_028277625.1. Classification (GTDB taxonomy): domain Bacteria; phylum Cyanobacteriota; class Vampirovibrionia; order Gastranaerophilales; family JANQFW01; genus JANQFW01. The sequence continues at coordinate 11,743 of JANQFW010000091.1, forward strand.
ATGTTCCAGACTCTGGGAGGCTAAGAGGTTTTAGAATTATAGGGTTTGAGGCTAAATTAATACTTGAAAGACTTGGTCTAAGGGCATACACAAACTTAAGAGAGCTGAACGAAAATTTAAAAAAATTTAAACTTGAAGAAATAAGAACCCAAAGAGATATCATAGAGTTTTTATTAAAGTCATACTATGATACAATAGCTGCAAAAGCTTTGATAAAAGCAACAAAAAAAGAAGTTTTATCTGCGAATGAAAGTTTACGCTTGTCAGTAGTTAGACTAGAAGCAGGGGTAGGTATATTTACAGATGTTATAACCGCTCAGTTAAGAGCAACCAGCTCACAAGTCAAGCATCTTAATGCGATTGTTGACTATAATAAGACACAAGCCCAATTATTATTTGATATGGGGATTATTGATATAGATACATTACTTAAAGGGTATAAGATAGGAAGTAAACAACGTTGTCCGTAATAAATAAAAATTAAATATGGAGCCAATAAAAACAAAATGCCTAAACCTAAAAAAGAAAGAATAGACGCAATCCTAGTTCAACAAGGATATTTTCAAACCAAAAGCCAAGCACAAGCCGCAATCTTAGCTGGCGATGTAAAGGTTAATAATGAACAGGTAAACAAAGCCGGTACAATGTTCCCTGTAGATACAGACTTAAATATAGAAATAAAAATAATTCCCTATGTTAGCAGAGGTGGTTTTAAGCTAGAGAAAGCTCTTGAAGTTTTTAATATAAATATAAAAGATAGAATTTGTCTTGATATTGGTGCTTCAACCGGTGGGTTTACAGACTGTTTACTGCAAAATAATGCAAAAAAAATTTATGCGGTAGATGTTGGCTATGGCCAGCTAGCCTGGAAGTTAAGAAATCATACTGATGTTATAGTTGTGGAGCGAACAAATATAAGAAACGCTCACTTTAGCGATATTTATAAAGATCTTAAAGAAAAAAACGAAGATATTTTGGCTAGTTTAGCGGTTGTTGATGTTTCTTTTATTTCTTTGATAAAAATTTTAAGAAATATTATTGATTTAATGAATAAAAATAATACTGAAATAATAGCTCTTATCAAGCCTCAGTTTGAAGCAGGAAAAGAATTAGTGCCCAAGGACGGGGTAATTAAAGATAAAAATATACATTATAACGTAATTAAGGCTGTAATTGATTTTGCAACAAAAATAAACTTATCTGTTAAAAACTTAACATTTTCTCCGGTAAAAGGGCCTGCCGGAAATATTGAATATCTTATACATTTGGGGTTAAATGAAGAAAATATCATTACTGAAAAAGATATTAACAAAATAGTGGATGAAGCTAATGAATGCCTTAAATCAAGTTGAATCGATAAATAACAAAAAATTATCTCTTGATAAGATAGGAATTGTCTATAATAGCAAGCATAAAAATGCTAAAGATGTTGTAAAAAAGCTTGAAAATATCCTTAAAGAATTTAACTTGTGTTTTTCAACCCAAGAATTTTGCCCAGAAAAACATAAGATATACACAAAGCTTGAAAAGGATATCTCATTCGCTATAGTTGTAGGTGGTGATGGTACTTTTTTAACAGCAGCACGCTTTTATGCTGAGTTTGAAATACCTGTATTTGGTGTAAACATAGGAAGACTTGGATTCTTAGCGCAATTAAACCCTGATAATCTTAAAATAGGTATACAAAAAATAATAGAGGGAAAGTTTAAGGTTGAAGAAAGGCTTATGATAAAAGCCTGCAACAATAGTAGTTACAGTACTGCATTAAATGATATTGTCATCAAAAATGGTGAGATATCGCGTTCTGCGCAGTTATTTTTGGATATAAATGATAGACATGTGTGTGATTATGTAGCGGATGGGCTTATAATTTCTACACCTACGGGTTCTACTGCTTATACTTTATCTGCTGGTGGACCTGTAGTAGTGCCTGAGCTTGAGGCTATTGTTATAGTACCGATTTGTCCTCATGCATTAACAACCAGGCCTATTGTAGTACCTGCAGAAGAAAAATTATCCGTAAAAATTAAGACTGGCTCTGATTCTGTTTATTTGACAGCTGATGGTCAGGTTAATGTAAAATTAAATATAGAAGATGAAATTTCTATAATTCAAAATGAGCATAAGGCAAAGTTAATATTGTTAGAAAAAGAAAATAACGGCTTTTATAGCATTTTGAGAGAAAAATTACACTGGGGTATTTCACCGGTGAAAGACAATTAAACAAATTATTTAAAATTTTAAATTTAATAAACATAGGGGCTGCAGATTAAGGATATGATTAAAACATTATCAATTAAAAATTTTGCATTGATTGATGAGCTGGAACTAGACTTAGATAAAGGCTTAAATATTCTGGCAGGGGAAACAGGAGCCGGTAAAAGTATTTTAATTGATGCTATTGATTTAGCCTTCGGAGCTAGAGCATCAAAAGAACACATAAAGACCGGCACTAAAAAGGCTATAATAGAATTAACCGTTAAATATAGCTCAGAAGACTTAAAATTGATGCTATTAAAAAATGATATTGAGCCCGAAGATGATAATACCGTAATTATATCAAGAGAGGTTACAGCATCTTCAAATAAATCTCGTGTAAACGGCGTTATTGTTACAAGGAATTATATCCAAGCTCTAAGAGAGCATCTTATTGATATTCATAGTCAGCATGAAACCTATACTTATATTCAGCCCAAAACTCATATTAACTTGCTTGATAATTACGGAGAGCAAGCCCATAAAGATTTAATTGCAACATTTGAACAAAAATATAATGAATTTAAAGCTAATAGTAAAGAGTTGGAAAGAGTTCTAAATGAAAGGCAGTCAATTGAGCAACGCATTGATTTTTTAACTTTTCAAGTAAATGAAATAGAGTCTGCTGGCATAGAAAATCCTGATGAGTACGAGAATCTAAACCAACAAAGATTAAAACTGGTTAATGCTAAAGATTTAAAGGATTTAGCATACTCAAGCTATTATTCTTTATACGACCAAGATGACAGCTTGATTGATATGATAAACAGCATTGAGCGAAAATTAATCAAAGCTTGCGATATGGATAAAAACCTTAGTGATATTGCTGACACAGTTGCAAATAGCAGTTCTTTATTAAAAGATGCTGCTGATGAGCTAAGAAGTTATAGTGAAAGTATTGATGATGATCCTCAACTATTAGACGAAGTCGAAGAGCGTATTTTATTGCTTGACAAGCTGAAAAGAAAATATGGCCCTGACTTGGCAGACATTATTAATAACTTTGCGTTATATCAAGAAGAATTAGATAAAATCCAGACGGATTTTGGTAATATAGAAGGATTGCAAGAAAAAAACGAACAATTGCAAGTTGAGCTAAAAAAAATAGCCAAATCTTTATCAGAATCAAGAATGTCGCTAGCTAAAGCTTTATCAAAAAAAATAAAAACCGAGCTTGTAAAACTGGAAATGCCTAAAGTTCAATTTAACATTGATGTAAGACTAAAGAATGATTATAATTCACTGGGTCAAGATGATGTTGAGTTTATGGTTAGTGCAAATCCTGGAGAACCTTTAAAGCCATTGGCTAAGGTTGCAAGTGGCGGTGAAATTTCACGCATAATGCTTGCAATAAAAACTGTCTTTGCTCAGGCCGACAAAGTTAATACGGTTATATTTGATGAAATTGATACAGGTGTTAGCGGTAAGACTTCTCAAGCAATAGGAGAAGAACTTGTTAACTTATCTTTTAGCCATCAAGTTTTATGTATTACCCATCAGCCAATAATTGCAGCTATGGCAGACCAATATTTTTATGTAGAAAAACGTCAAAACAAAGATAAAACAAATGTTTGCGTTAATATACTTAATGAAGAACAAAAAATCAACGCCATTTCCAAACTAGCTAGCGGATCTGGCGAAGATCAAGATTCTCGTAATTTTGTAATTAAATTGATTAATCAGGCTGCGGATTATAAAGCATTAACATCTAAGCTTTAGGGGCGCACTGGTCAGCGTCTCAATAAAAAAAGACACTATCTTTTTTAAAAGAATAATGTCTATAAGATTATCTATTTTTGTTTAATTTATTTTTTATGCTTTAATTGCCAAAAATTTATCTAATTCTGCAGTTGTAGGCAATGCTGACATTGCACCCGGCTTGGTTGTAGCCAAAGCACCCATTGCATTTGCAGATGTTAGAATTTTCTGTAATCTTTCAGCTGATAATGTTTCAAGAATTTCAGCCAAATTGCCATTTTGACCGTTGTTTTCACTTAAGAAATCATGTAAACCACCAAGTAATCCGGCAACAAATGCATCACCAGCACCTGTCATCTCTACAGAATCAACTTTAAATGGTTTTACAAAGCCTTTGCCGTTCTTGTTAATAAAGTACGAACCATTCGGTCCCATTGTTACAACAAGTAGTTTAATATTGTCATAAGTTTCAAAAACTTTTTGAGCAGCAGCTTCAATATTATCTTTAATGCCTGTTACTAAATCAATCTCATCATCGCTGAGTTTTAATATATCAACTTTTTTAATGGTTTTTTTTATTACGCCCATTGCAGTGTCAACATCAGGCCATAGCGCCATTCTTAAATTAGGATCATAAACTTTTAAATATTTAGAATTATCAGTTCCTAAAAATTCTAAAACCTTTGCAATAGTGTTTCTTGTTAATTCTTGAGACTGTAAAAGAGAGCCAAAATAAATCATTGAAGAATTCTTAAGGTCGTCCATGTCTATCATATTGAAATCAATCATAACATCAGCACAGCTTTCGTTGCTAAAACCTTTGAAAACTCTGTTTCCTTTTTCATCAGTTAAAACGTAAGCACTTCTGGTGTTGGACTTTGGTACATCCGGTGCAGCAGACACATCTACCCCAAACTGCGTTAGATAAGATTTTAACCATCCGCCAAATAAATCTGTTGAAAAACCGCCTAAGAACTGAACCGGCTTGCTAACTTTAGCTAGAGCAACCGCAACGTTTGCAGGCGCACCACCTGGAGCCTTAATAAAATCGTTAGCTTTATTCAAATCAAGAGTTTTATCCAAACATGTCCAATCTATAAGAACTTCGCCAATACAAGTTATTTTATTTAATTTCATCACTGCCTCCATCATTAAAAGATAATATTATAATTATTTTATTATTGTACAATAAACATTATTTAGGTTGTTGTAAATTATTATTTTTCAACTTGGATTTTGCTTTTGATTTTTTTAAAACATAAAAATCATTAAATAAGTTAACATCTTTTAAATCACCTTTAACACAATCTTTTAATGACGTAGAGAAGATAATATGATAATTCTTATAGACTTCATGTACTTTTTCTTTGTTTGAATCAGGATCTAAACTTAATAAAAACTTATTATCCAGCTTTTTACCTAGTTTATGAGCACCTTTAAATACATAAGGAAGAACTTTATTATTTAACATAGGCGCCACAATGGTAAGAGCCATAACTGAGCCAAAGAAACTACCAAGAGCTTTGGAGCCTGATATAATCGAGGGTATCTCTCGAGTCGCATCTTTTTCAACTTCTCTAAGCTTTTTAAATGTAGCAAACTCTTCAAACTTTTTGAAAGCTTTAGGGTACTTATCTTTTCTTGCATTGAGATACATTTTATTCAGCTCAAATCCAACTCGTTCAAAAGTTGTTGACAAGCCTAAGTGTGCACCCATATTAAATACTTGCTGCATCGCCTCTCTTGTTGCACCATATTTTTTCTGATCCTCTGGAATCTCGTCATTTGTTAAGATGTAAAAAGGTCTTAGTAAAAAGTTGTTAAGAATTAACATGGTAATGGCATGTCTTTTAATGTCTGGGCTTGAACCAATTTTAACAGCTGTTTTTTTACAGCTACTCAAGAAAGATGCAGCATTACCCTTAAAAGCCACACTATTATTCTTACTGTATTGTCTACATTGGACATTTGGTGTGGATCTGTTTAATGTATACATAGTACCGCCCATAACACTACACCCTTAAGTTTCTAGCTTTGTAGCTATTTAAGTTTTGCCTAGATAGATTTCTTGAAAACTTTACACTATTTGCTAACGGAGATTTTTTTTCAATAACTGGCTTGCCCATATCTGCAATATTTGTTTTAGAAGAAAAGCTTAAGTCCAATTTCTTTGCATTTGGTTTGTCAGCTGGAGTATTTTTTTCGCACTTGCTTTTATTTAGTCGTTTATTTGCTATTGTTACAAACACTCTCGCCACAGCCGGAATAATAACATCTGCCACTGCTATACCCACTATACTTGCTAAATTTTTTGCAGCTCTTAACTCTGTTTCATCAACAACTTTACTTTTATGTGCTGCTATTTTTTTTATTGCGTTTTCAGCTATTTTTTCACAAGTTGATGGGACGATAAAACAAAAAGGCGCAGCTGTTAGTTCTGTCATGAATTCACATAATGCTGCAAACCTTCTTCTCTCGGGCTTTTCATTTTTATTTGAAAGAGTTATTGTAGGTTTTATAAATGCATTTATCAAACACATTCCAACCGCAGTCCACTTAGGTGGTATTTTACTAAACCATTCCTGAAGGTGTGCTTCTGTTTGATACTTATTTGACATAAAAAATCCTTTTAAAGGCAGACTTTAAATTAAAGACCAATACTTTACATTCAACTTTGAGAGATACTGACAATTAGATTATTAATTAGTTGTAACGACGGAATAAAATTAATTTACTAAAAATTAAATTTTCTTTTTCTACTAATAAACTAACTTTTTTATTTTTCCACTTATAGAAAAACAATAAAGCTCCAATATTGATAGATCAATGTCGCAAGCTTAACAAAACTTTACATTTTATTTTAGCATAAAAAATGTTAATATTCATTTTTAAATAAAAAACTAACACTCACTTTATTTTTGGATTAAATTAAAAAGAAGATAAAAAAGTTTTAGCTAAAATTTTAATAAAGAACAATAAGATTTTATATTGAATTTCTATATTAAATGTATTATTAAAATCATGGAGAGTAATATGCTTGAAAATAAAAAAATAGGTTTTATCGGTGCAGGAGTTATGGGAAAAGCTATTATTGGCGGATTGATAGAATCTGGATATGTAAAAAAAGAAAATATTTTTGCTTCTGAAATTAATCAAGAATTAGCAAATAAAGTATCAAGTGAGCTTGGAATATCTGCAAGTATAGATAACAACAAAGTTGCTGAAAGCTCTGATATTTTATTTATTTGCACAAAGCCTTTTATAATAAAAAAAGTATTAGAAGATATAAGCAACAGCCTAGGCGAAAAGACTCTAGTGATATCAATAGCAGCAGGAGTAAGCTCTGAAACAATAGAAAATTCTATAAATAAATCTATACCTGTAATAAGAACAATGCCAAACACTCCTGTTCTGGTAAAAGAAGGAATGGTTGCACTATGCAGAGGGAAACATGCCACAGATGAACATATCGAATTAACAAAAAATTTATTTGAGCAAACAGGCAAATGCATAGAAGTACCTGAAAAACTTATTAATGCAGTAACAGGAATAAGTGGTAGCGGCCCTGCCTTTATGTACTTAATAATCGAAGCCTTAGCTGATGGTGGTGTTAAAAAAGGTTTACCTAAAAAAACAGCAATAGAGTTGGCTGCTCAAACTGCATTAGGTGCGGCGAAAATGGTTTTGGAGACTGGTAAACATCCTGCGATATTAAAAGATGAAGTTACCACCCCAGGAGGAACAACTATTGCTGGTTTAATGACAATGGAAGAACATGGTGTAAGATCTGCTCTAGCTAAAACTGTTCAAAGCACTGCAGAAAAGGCAGATGAATTAGGTTAAGCTATTTTTTAATTTATTAATTATATCTAAAACATCATCTTTGCACATTGTTTTAAACCCCGAAACACAGTCTTTGCATCTTTGTGGCATTTTTGCTGAAAAAAACATTGCTTGTCTTAATTTCATGTACGCCTGGTTATTCCAGGCTTGCATAAAGTTGTTATGCTCAACACTACCAGAGTAATAATTAAACCTACAACACGGTTTTAAAGAAGAATCAGGTTTAACAAAAGAGAAAAACCAAGGTGCAAGACAGTATGGCATTTTAAATGCATCTAAATTATTAATTCCAGAGACTTCTTCTAATAATTTATTATGTATGGTTTCTGTTTTTTCAAGAAGCCCTGTTAATTCGTTAAGAATTTCTTCTTCTGATTTTTTAAAATCAGATGCATTTAGAGTTTTATCAAAGTTTTTTAATACTAAAGGTGCTGGGTCTATATTTTTTATTTGTTCAGCAATATTATTTTGATTTAATAAAGTATCACTTGTCTTTTCAAAATGCCCTTTACAAATATTAATTTTAAGGTCTAAAACTTTATTTTTAAATAAATCACTAACTATTTCAAAGTTTAAATTATTTTCTTCTTTTAGTTTTGTGATAAAAGCTACTTCATCTTTTGTCTCTTTAGTAGTTAAAATAACAATATCAGGGGTTAAATCTGATAATCGCTCAATAGGGTATATTTTATAACTTCCCAGTGTTTGACTTTGTTTATTGCTATCAGTGTCAATAAAGCCCAGTATGTTAGAGAAATTAATACCATACTGTTCGATAATTTTGTTGGCAAATTTGCCCGCGCCATAAAATAAAATCTTTTTATGCTTGGTTTCTGTTAAAAAGCTTATAAAATTATTTTTATTCTGATTTATTATCTTTAAATTCAAAATTTCATAAGCTTTTTCAACTTCCTGATTATATAAACTCCAGTCAGATTCTTTTAAATTCAAAAAATTCAAGTCATCTGGTGAATTTATAGGGTTAAAATCTACAATATTAATTCCTAAATCAATTGATAATTTGACAATTTTACTTATTTCATTGATGTTTAGCCTTGATACGACTGCAGAAAAGCCTATTTTTTTATCAGGATAAGTAGATCTTAAGAGTTTTGTGTTTTCTATAATTTTTTCAAATTTTGAGCCTGCCCTTAAAGATTCTGTTGTATCTTTGTTTATACTATCAAAACTAATGGTTATTTCGGTAAAGCCTTTTAAATCTTCTAGCTTTTTATCTATTAATAGTCCATTTGTTATAGTGCTAACTATATTATCAGGGTACTGACCTACAATTTGGCTTAATACATCAAGGTTACTATATAATAATGGTTCGCCTATGCCTGTTAATTGTATTTCTTTTGCATACGGCAGTGCCTCTATAACATGATTGATATTTTTAAATTCTTTTGCATTATTGCCTGTAGTTCGAGCTTTGCACATTTTGCAGCGTAAATTGCAGCTGTTATTTATGCCATAAATCTGCATTGTAGGATAAGACTCGATAAAAGTCTTTTTTAGCAAAAGCTCTAAGACTTTTACTTCTATATTTTTTTGCCTAAGTTTTTGATTTAATTCTTTTATTTTTTTATGCATATATATGGCTTTTAAATTTTTATACTAACTCTCAAAAACTGTAATCTTACAGTTTATCAATTTATTTTTGAAGCGGTATAAATAGTTCTTTTTCTATAATTCCACAGATAATATGACCTATTAAAATATGAGATTCCTGTATTCTAGGGGTTATAGCTGATGGAATTTTAATAATATAATCGCACAGCTCATCCATTTTGCATTTAGTAGAACCAGTTAGACCTATTATGGTTATCTCTTTTTTACGAGCTTCCTCAATAGCTTTTATTATATTAGGAGAGTTGCCAGAGGTGGATATCCCTATAAATAAGTCTCCTTTAGCTCCGTTTGCTTGCACTTGCCTGGCAAATAAATTTTCATAACCATAATCGTTCCCTATTGCAGTTAAAATTGATGTATCTGTTGTTAATGCTATTGCAGGTAGTCCGTCCCTATCAAAGTAGAATCGACTAACCAGCTCCCCTGCAATGTGTTGAGCATCAGCAGCACTTCCTCCGTTGCCAGCTATTAATATTTTATTTCCGTTTTTATAAGCATTAACAGCTTCTTCAGATATTTTAGCAATTGTTTCTATTATATTTTTATCTTTTAAAATATTTTCTTTAACGTTATAAGAATCTTGTATTTCTTTTGTTATAAAATCTTTCATACAGCCAGTCTTTTCTTTAATTTTTGGTTTTTATTTTTATTTTACCAGCTTATTTTAGTAAATCAAAATATTTTTTCCTTTTATTTAAAATTATTTAAATATACAATTTAAAGTAGAAAGAAAAAATATTTAAGGAACTTATAAATGTCTAAAAAATTACAGGATAAGCTAAGCAGAATAAAACTAGTCGCTTTTGATGTAGACGGTGTTTTAACAAACGGTGAGATAATCTACACTGACAAAGGCGAAGAATTAAAAATATTTAATGCTAAAGATGGTCAAGGAATGTGTTTGTTAAGAAAAGAAGGCTTATTAACCGCAATTATAACTGCTAGAACTTCTTCCATTGTAGAAAGAAGAGCTAGGGATCTTAATATACCTATAGTTTATCAGGGAAGTAAGCGAAAGATAAATTCTTTAGACGAAATTTTAGAAAAATATAATCTTGACTACTCACAAGTTGCTTATGTAGGCGATGATATTCCTGATATATGCGTATTAGAAAAAGTAGGTGCTGCATTTTGTCCTGCAGATGCAATAGACGAGGTTAAAGAAATCTGTGATTTTGTTTCTTCAAAAAGAGGCGGAAAAGGTGCTGTACGAGAAATATGCAATTTAGTTTTAAAAAACTCAAGAGGAAATAGTTATGTATCAAGTTCTGATATTTCTAAAGTAAAATAGTATTCAGCAGCTGATAGAGACTAAGAGCGTCCAAAAGAGAATAAAATTTTTAAAAATCATGTTTACCTAACAGAAGATGCAGCTGAATATATAGTAGAAAAGGAGATTTTGAGTGTTATTTGAAGAGGAACGACAAAAAAATAATGAAATAATAAGGCAAATCATAAATAAGAAAATTCTTGCTGTAATAAGAACAAATAATGCAGAAAAAGCTCTTAATATATCAATGGCTCTTGTAGATGGAGGAATAACTAATATAGAGATAACAATGGGCTACGAAGGTGATACTCGAGTAATTGAAGAACTTTCTAAAATGAAAAATGTTTATGTAGCTGCAGGCTCGCTTATTACAGCAAATCAAGCAAATTCTGCAATAAAAGCAGGTGCTCAACTAATCGTCTCTCCAATAACAGAACCCGGCTTGATTAAAATATGCAAAGGTAGAAAAATTCCTATTATTACCGGTGCAGCTACCCCAACAGAAGCCTACAGAGCCTGGAAGTTAGGAGTAAACTTAATAAAACTCTTTCCAGCAAAAGACTTGGGCGGATCAACATACTTAAAAGATGTACTAACTCCTATGCCATTTTTAAACCTACTGCCAACAGGTGGTATTGAGATATCTGATTTTGTCTCTTATTTAAAAGCAGGAGCAGTAGCAGTTGGAATGGGAAAATCTTTTTATGCCAGCGAAAAAAACTACTTGACCATAACTAAAAAAGCAGAGCTAGCAACAGAAAAAGTAAAAACATATATAAAAGAATCTGCTTCATCTAAAAATTTACATAATTGACTGGAATCTAAAAAAGAAGTTTAATATTTACTGATGACTATATTATGTTGGAGCGGGGGGGGGGTTTTAAAATTACGGTATATTTGTGTAAAATAAGCTGAGGTAGTTGTCACAATACAATAAAGAATTTAAAAAAGTGTAGTAGATGAGCGATATAAATATTATAAAGTCTGATGAAAAGGTAAAAATATATGAGTGATAGTATAGATGTAATATCTATAGGGGAATGCTTAATCGAGCTTTCTACAAATAAAAGTTTGACTTATGCAGAAACCTTTAGCAAAGGGTATGGTGGTGACACCATGAGTACTGTTACTGCAGCAGCAAGGTTAGGCTCAAAAGTCGGATTTATTACAAAAGTAGGAAATGATTCCTTTAGAGATTACTTATTAGATTCCTGGCAATCAGAAAATATAGATATTAGCTATGTAAAGCTAGTTGAAGGATATAACGGCCTTTACTTTATAGCCAAGCAAGAAGAGGCTAAAAAGGAATTTGCTTATTATAGAAAAAAAAGCTCAACAACAACTCTTTCTGTAGATGATATACCAGAAAACTATATAGAAAGAGCCTCAGTAATTTATTCTACAGGCATGACTCAATCTATCTCTACTTCTGCAAAAAATGCTGTAAAAAAAGCATTTGCTATAGCAAAAGAAAAACAAACAACTGTTGCCTACGACCCCAACTATAGAACAAGATTATTAAGCGTAGAAGAAGCCAAAGAGTTTATTGAAGAAGTAATAGACTACGTTGATATTTTGCTATTAAACGCAGAGCACGATGCCGGCAAAATATACGGACTGACATCTCCAGATAAAATAATTAAATACTTTTGGGATCAAGGTGTACCCACTGTTTGTGTAAAACTGGGTGAAAATGGTAGCGCCATAGGTTACAATGGTGAAGTGCAATATTTTCCTGCCTATACAGAAAACATTGTAGATACAACCGGCGCCGGCGATACATATAACGGTGCTTTTTTACATGGAATTGCTGCAGGGTTTACACCATTTGAAGCAGCTAAATTGGCCTCAATTGCTGCAGGCATACAATCACAAGGTTATGGTGCAATAAACTCAATACCCTACAGAGAGCAGGTATACGCTGAGTTTAAAAAGTGTGAAGTATAAAAAGCTTTTTCTATAAAAAATTTTATAACTCTTATTAAAACTTTATTTTTGTTAATAGAAGTTCGTATATGAATTTTTATTAATAAAGTTTGATTTTGTTAAAAGCCTTTTTATTTTAGTTTTTTCAATATTTTTTGATTTTCATAAAGATTTTTTTGTTTTTAAAAACTTCCTTTTTTTAAAAAAACGTGTATCATTTAAAATAAGGATTCAAACTAAAGTATGAGGCTTATGTACTAAAATATCATATTTATTTAAATGCTTGAAAAATACAATTTTTAGTTGATTAAACCTTTATATAAAAAGAATACATTAATTATAACAGCTTAAATTGAAAAAATTTTAAGCTTAAGTCAAAAAAATAAGCATTAATTGTTTATGCTGGTTTTCAGTAAAATTTTAAATTATTCTTGTCAAAGACTAATTTATTTTATTTAAAGTTAACACGATTTAGGAATATGAAAAGTATTATAGAGTTAGTTTAACCTTTAGAAAGCTAAAATAATGGCGTTGAATTTTATCAAGCAAAAACCAAAAGAATCATTAGGTATTGAAATTTGCTCTCAAGGTATTTTTGCATCTTTAATAACAGTAGAAAAAAATGAACTGGTATTAAAAAAACACGCTTTTGAACCTTTTAATAACCCAATTATTCAAAATAATTCTATAACTAACCCAGAAGGTTTTTATAAAACCTTACAAAAAATGATTGTTTATAACAACTTATTATCTAAAAACGTTAATGTGTCACTCTTTAGTTCCTGTGTTTTCATCAAGACTGTTAGCCTGCCAAACATGCCTGACAATGAAATCAGAACAGTTATCATTCAAGATGCTTCTAAATATTTACCATTTCCTATTGAAGAGGCGAATGTTGATTTTGAAATATTAGAAGCTACTAATTCGAGAGAAATAGAAGTTGTTATCGCAGCGCTACCAAAGAATATTGCAAGTATAATAACTACTGCGTTTAACAAGCTAGGCTTAAAACTTAATTCTATAGATATATCACCTTTTTCCACATTAAAAGCTTATGCGAATGCAGATATTATAGATGACTCTGAACAAATTGATATGTCTGTTTTGATAAAACAAGAAAATACAGATATTAATATTATAAGTAAAGGTATGCCTGTATTTTCTAATAGCATAGCAGTAGGCAAAGGTCACATGATAGATGCTATAGTTGCAGGATTAGGCATAGATAGCGAAGAAGCTGAAAAAAGTCTTTCAGAGACAGTATTGACGATACCCGGAGTCAATATGACATCGGATAATCAAGCCGCAAGCAAAGCGTCTAGCTTGGTAAGGAATGTTGTTAATAATATTGCAACAGAAGTTCAAAAAACAATAGAGTTTTATGCTTCCAGAAACAGTAAATTTAAAGGCGTCAGAAGAATTATATTAAGCGGATCCGGTGTTTGTATCCCAAACATAAATCAATATCTAAACAATCGATTAAAAGTAGAAGTTGTTATATGCAATCCTTTAAAAAACATTAGGCACAACATTGATCACTCAGAAAATATTATTTATCCTATTAACTTAGTAGCTTTAACTCCCAGTATTGGTGTTTCCTTGAAAGGGTTGGAACATTGAGAACGATAAATATTAATCTTTTACATTCAATTGAAGATAAACAGATAAAAAAAAGAAAAAAAGATAATGAAAATGTACCTATTGACCCTACAACAAAGCTTATATCTTTAATTCTTTTAGGCTCAGGATTTGCTCTGTTTTCTTCCAGCTTAATTGCTTTCTTACTTTTAAATAATAGTATTAAAAATAAAGAAAGTGATATAGTCAGCTTAAAAGGTGAAAATTTAAAATTAAAAAAAGAAGAAAAAGATTTAAATAAGTATAGTACAGCTTTAAAAGATGAAAAAAATATTTTAGAGCTTAAAAAAGTAGGACTAAAGAAAGTTCATGAAAGATTTACCCCTTGGACTTTTGTGTTTAGCGACCTAGTGCAAAACTTGCCAAGAAATGTTGCTCTGAGCAATATTTCTAAAAAATCAAAAGCAAAAGGTCCAAATGCACTTGAAATAACAGGCAAGATATTTCTTAAAGATAAGAAAAAGAATAATACCTTTGAAGTTATATCATATTTGATTTTAAATATTAATAACAAAATGATTAACAATTCTTTATTAACAAATGCCCGCATTAATTCTATTAACTTCAATGAAGAAGAAAAAAGTTATACCTTCACTCTAGCTGTTAATGTTTTAAAACCAAAAACTAAAAAAGTTATAGATGTTAATTTAAAAAAACAAAAAGAAAATAAGGTAGGAAAATGAATAAAAACATCTTAATATCATTAAGTTCAATACCTATTTTATTAACTATGCTCATTTGTATTTTTATGCTTTTCCCAGGTTTAGGAAAGCATAATGAAGCAAGTGAGGGACTAAAAAAAGAAGAAAATGTTAATAAAAAACTAGTAGCAAATATCGAAAAATTAAAAAAGAACAAAAAGTTGACAGAAGAAATAAATAAATTAAAAGATGAGCTAAAAAATATAGAATACGAAATTCCTCGCAAAAAAGAGCAGGCTATATTGCTTGTAGATCTGGAAAAATTTGCAAATACGTCAAAAGTTAATATAACATCACTCGAGTCAAAAAGAGTAAAAGTTGAAAACCTTGAAAAAGAGTCAAAGAAAGATCCAAAAAAGAAACTAAACAGAAGAGCAAGGCAGAAAAAAGAAAAGATAAAATCAAGAATCCAGCTAGAATCGATTTTTTATAACTTAAAACTCACAGGGACTTATCCTCATGTAATTAACTTCATTGACCATTTAGAAAATTATCAGAGAAAATCAAACATAAATTCAATTGACCTGTTAATTTGTGAAGACAAGCTTAACCCGAACTTAGATAACCCTCAAATCAAACTAGATATTGTTTTTGAAAACTATAAATTTATAAAAAATAAAATCCCGGATCCTAAAAAGAAAGATAAGAAGAGAAAAAAGAAGAAAAGAAAGAAAAAGAAATAAACAACCTTAATCTTGTGTTAAAGACAAAAGGACTAAACAATGAAAGAAGAAAAAAAATTAATGGATGATTCAAGATCGGACTACTACAAGGGGTCCAAAGAAGAAAATTCCAAAAAATATATAATAATAGTTATCTTTATTCTTTTGTGTATCTGCACTTATTATTATAGTTCTTCAAAGCCAGCTAAAGAAAAAGAGTCAGAAAAGCCTAATAAACAAGAAAAAATTGTTAAAAAACAGGCTAAAAAATTTATAAAAGATAAGAAATCTCAGGTTCAAAAAAATCTAAAAGACAAAGTAAAAGACAAACCAATTAAAAATAATAAAGTTAAAAAACAAATAATCCCTAAAGTTAAGAAAGTAGAAATTGCTGAAAAAAAATCGAAAGAACCAACTTCAAGGTATGACATAAAAAAATTAGAAATAAAACCTTTTAATAAAAGCCTTTTAGCAGATATGGCTTTTGGTTCTATTGGAAAAACAAATCCTTTTTCTTTAAAAAAAATGTATTTTACGTCTAAATTAGATAAAGAGTTGCCAAACCCTCCTAAAATATCTGACAATACTAACAAATTAACCAAAAAGCAAAGAAAAGTAGTTGTTTTAAAAGGATTTATGGATGATGAAGTAATCGTAAGCATTTATGGAATGGTTCGATCACTAAAAGTTAATGATGCTTTTAGAGGATATAAAGCTTTAAAAGTAGATTCAGAAAATTTAATTGCAGAATTTGAAAAAGATGGAAAAATTATTACTCGCAGTCTAGAAAGTCTTGCTAGTATTACCAATTCAAAAGAAATAAGAATAATTGATTAGAAGAAGCATATAGAGGTGTCTATGAAATTTTCCAAACTAAAAAAATTATTAATGGCCTACCTAGTCTTATGCATTGCCATAATACAAGGTCAAGCGCAGGCTTTTGCCCAAAATAATGCGTCAGTGCAAGCTGTTAAGCCCTTTACACACGAAGTATCAGCTGTATATAATAAAGACGCTAAAACTATGCAAAATTATCTTAAAGTTTTAAGAGCTCAGCAAAAGCATAGTAAAAGTAGCGCTTTGGAAAAATTTAGCATACAGCAAGATCCTATTAGCTTAGATGACAATTTTAACTTTTTTCCTAAGCACTTAAAAATTAGAAATTTATCCTTAACCGATTGTGATATCTCTAAAGTTTTAATGATAATATCCAAAAGAGCCAATAAGAATATTGTTTTGGATAAAAGCGTAAAAGGCACTATTTCTCTTGAATTAAATAATGTAAGCTTAAACGAAATAATGCAAATAGTTTTAACTAGCGAAGAATTAGAAGCAAGAGTTTCCGGCAATACTATTTTTGTTGCCTCCCGTTCAGCTATGAGCAAAAAAGGGTTAAACAGAAAACATATAAAAGCTTTTAAATTAAATAATTCAAATTGTATAGAAGTTGCTCAAATATTAGAAGCAAGTGTTTTCAATAGAGGTTATAAAATAAAAGAAGATTCAGGCGGTGGAGATACAGGAGCATTAATGCAAATGGCACCTCTTCCTGGAGCGCCTGGAGCTAAAGCACCTCAGATGCCAGCAGGTCCTGCTGTACAAAGCGAACTTGTTGATACAAAAATTATAAAAGGCCGTGTGGAAAAGCTTAAAGCTGGTGTTGGCTTTGGTGATGCAAGTACATTAGCCAGTGAGATCAAAATACAAGAAGTAACTAATCAAACTGAAGATATTGAAGTTTCTAACAATGATGGTGGCGCTATTGTAATACCTGACACCAGAACAAACTCTGTTTTAGTTGCAGGCTTAAGAAGAGACATTTCTTTAGCAGAGCAAACTATAGAATATTTAGATAAACCTTTACCTCAGATATCACTAGAAGTTTCTTTAATTGAAATAAACAAAACAGATTTAAAAGATAGAGAATTTCCTTTCAGTTATCAAAACGGTCCTTTCGCATTTTCTCTAGTTTATAATGATAATAATGGTAATAATGGTACATTTTTTAACATTGATAAAGGCGCTCACTTAGCAGAAAATTATGTTAGCCAAGGACATATCCTTTCAAACAATGCATTGCCTAATCCTGTTCCTACGGCTAGCAGCTTTAAGTATTTATTAGAAAATAATAGGGCTAAGTTGCTTGCTAATCCCACAATATTAGCGTTGGATGGAAGTGAATCAATAGTAAAAATAACAGATGAGATTATTGGTAAATATGAAATAACCATAACCCAGACAGGTATTACTCAATCTGTAGAAAAAGAAGATGTTGGTATTGTCTTAAATATACTACCTAAAATTGGTAAAAATGGCTTTGTAACAATGAGGATAAGACCTTCTATTACAATCCCTACAGATAATGTGCAATTGACAAATGGTGGTTTTATCACACTAATTCAAACAAGAGAAGTTATACTACAAGATGCCAGGGTAAAAGCAGGTCAGACTTTAGCTATCGCAGGATTGATAAGGGATGCTGATACAGAAGTTGTACGAAAAGTTCCTATTGCTAGTGATATACCTATTTTTGGATCATTGTTTAAAAGTAAAAATCTAACTAAAGAAAAAACAGAGTTAATAATATTAATTACTCCTAAGTTAGTAGAAGACAAAAGTATTTCTTAAAATATAAAAAATTAGTTGACTTCAAAACGGGTGTAAAAAGCCCGTTTTTTTGGTAATAGTCGTAACCTTTCTTAAGTAGCTGTTACTAGCATTTATATAAATTTAGTTTATTTAAAAACATGAGGGCTTGGTAGACCACTACTGTTTTTTTTATATGATAAACTATAGAGAAGAAAGAATAAAAATTTAAGGGATGAGCAAGTCGGCTAAGTCGACGAAAAGCGAGCCTCAAGTGGAGTATGAGCATGAGATTGGAAGACATATACCAAAGCCCAAAACCCGTAATATCCTTTGAAATATTTCCCCCAAAAGGCGAAAATATTCAAGAAAAGACAGATGTATTATTTGAAGAATTAAAAATATTGTCAAAATTTAACCCTTCTTATATATCTGTGACTTATGGTGCAGGTGGCAGCACCAGAGAAACAACTTTAGGTCTGGTAAAAAGAATTAAAAAAGATTTAAATATATGTCCAACGCCTCACTTTACATGTGTTGGCCTCTGTAGACCAGAGATATTAAGTTACCTGGAAAGCATCCAAGAATTAGGCATTAATAATATTCTTGCCCTACGAGGCGACCCTCCAAAGGGTGAAGAAAAATTCGTTAAGCCAAAGGATGGCTTTGGCTACGCTAATGAATTGGTTGAATATATAAAATCAAATACCAATCTTAATATCGCAGTGGCCGGCTACCCCGAAACTCATCAAGAATGTGCTTGCCTAGATGAAGATATTTTGAACTTAAAAAGAAAAGTAAATGCAGGCGCCAGTGTTATTATCACGCAACTATTTTATGATAATAAATTCTTTTTTGACTACTTAGATAAAACAAAAAACAATGGCATAGATATACCTATCATACCAGGCATTCTGCCAATAAGCAGTTATAAACAAATTGAAAGAATAATTGAGCTTTCCGGCTGCAAAGTACCCGAGTCTTTAATGAAAAAGCTAGAAAAATATAAAGATAACAAAGATGATATCAAAAAAATCGGCATAGAATTTGCTGTTGAGCAATGCAAAGAACTAATTGATAATAAAATTCCGGGACTACACATTTATACATTAAACAAATCTGCAGCTACCTCTGGTGTTTTAGAGTCACTTAATCTATAAGCTAGATAAAAAAATAAAATAGCAGTTATTATTGAATAATAACCTGTATGCCGATCTTTTTAAGCTTTTCTATATAAGTTTCATCTATTTCAACAGCTTTTTGATAATAATGAAGCGATTTTTCCAAATCAATATGAGACCTATACAGATTTCCTAAACAGTAATAAGTATCAGCATTATAAGGGTTAACTTCAACAGCTCTTTCAAGATATAATAATGATTTTTCTATATCATTTTTTTCTATATATATACTGGCTAAGTTTATATAAATCAAATCTACGTCAGGCTTTATTTTCAATGCTTCTTCTAAAAAGAATATGGCTTGATCAACTTCATCTACGCTTTTTAATAAGTTTCCTAAGTTTATATAAATATCAACATCCGTAGGATTTAACTTTAAAGCTTCTTTATAGCAATCAACCGCATCAGCTGTTTTATTTTCTGATCTGTATATATTACCCATATTAAAATAAGCATCAGGCAAGTCAGCTTTCTTTTCCAAAGCTTTTTCATAATAAACCAATGCTTGATCTTTCTCACCTAAATTTTTATATGCCAATCCAAGACTAAAATACAAGTCATGATCATCAGGAGTAAGAAGCAAACCCTGCTTGTAGGTATAAATGGCCTCCTGAACCTCTTTCTTTTCCATATAAATATTACCTAGAGTTTTATAATAATATCCGTTAGGCTCAAACTCTATTGCTTTTTTTACTTTTTCTATAGCTTCATCAAATTGCTCTAGCTGAGATAATAAAATACCAAAAAGATTTAACACATGAGTATTATCAGGTTGCTCTTGCAGAACACTTCTGTATATTATTTCCGCTTCAGGAAATCTGCCAATTTTATGATATTTTACTGCTCTATTTATCTTATTTTGTATTTCATCGGTAGACATATATTATACTCCACTACACTTATCTTTCTTTTGGGGATTATAAAAATAAAACTCTATGCTCTATAAAGTATATTGTATCATGTGAATTTTTTAAATTTAAACTATATTAATAATTTAAAATGTTGAGTAATGCCTCTTTAACCAGGCACAAAGTCCATCAAGACCGGGAAATAGGATTCTTTCATTAATATTGCTCTGATCTAATTTATCCCTAATTTCTTTTTTCAATCCTGCTGGAATAATTATTTTTTTATACAAATCTTGTTTATCTTGCATCCACTCATCAATTTGAGTAACAGGCCTAGACATTAAAGAAAACAGTGCATATTGGTTAAGAATTCTACTATCAATAGTTGGAGGCTCTAAAAATATCACAAAATCATTATTATTATTTTCTTCCTGTAACAATTTAAAGCTTTCAAAATTGGTTATAGTATCTTTTAACATTCTGGAAGTGAAAATATCACAGCCTTCCTTGTTTAACATATTCGACAAAGATCTTGGCAAATATGCACGAGCTTTATGATAATCTATAATCCATATTACACCATCTTTATCGAACTCATCCGTATTAACCGTTAAAAAATGAAGAGCTACGTACGGAGAAAAAGTCCAGTCATTAAACCTGGTAGGCAATCCATGATGTTGCGCTATAGCAAGCCAGTCTAAAAAAATGTCGCTTTTTGCTGTATCTGTATAAGCATATTTCTGAAAGTTCCTTAACAGATGCCTTTCCAGTTTTTGGTAGTTATGGCCTAAACGCATTAAGCTGGTTTTAAGGTCATGAGACTTATCTGCCATCCCTCTGAACGCAAATTTGGTTCTAAATCTATTAAGATGACCATCCCAAGAGTCTTGAAACAGTAATACATTTAAATCTGCCCAGCTTGTGGCTTTTATTGTAGTCATTCTTAAAAATCCATATATTGCTTATTTATAATTATACAAGTTTTCAAAGCAAAAGAGAATTCTTTAAGAAGGAATTTTAAAAAATGTTATCTCTTCCAATGCTTACAATTACATTTTTCATACGATTTGGCACATCCATCCCCTCATAAAGAACCGCAATAATAGCCATAATATTTTCCGCTTTTATCACCTCAAAAAAGACAAAATGCCTTTGATAAGAAACAAAATAAATAGGTCGTTCAGCTACTTTCTGTAATCCTGTATATTCACGCCAAGGCTTTTGTTTTGCAGCTGCAAGGTTTATAGTCTTATAAATACCGTTAACATAGCTTTCTGCTTTATCTAATCCCCATTTGTCCGCTGTATATGCATAAATTTTATAAAGCTCCTCCATGGCAACTTTTTGATAAATGATTTTCACTACTTTTCCTCTTTTTCAGCCACATAACGATTTTTAAACTCTTTAAGAGTAACGTCTTGGTTAACTTCAACAAATTCTTCAAGAGGACTATTTATTCGCGGAGCCAACTTTGACTGTAGTCGTTTCCATTTTTCCTGCTCAATTTTTTCATAATGTTGACGAATTAAGTCTCTGACAAACTCGCTTGTATTCTCATAATAACCGTGTTCACCACACATTTCTTCAACGTGCTCTGCAAGGACTTCAGGGAGCCTTGTATTTATACGATTTTTTTTATTCATATGTTAACCCCTTTAAATTTTTTGAGATGTTAACACATGATACAATATGTCGCATAAGAAGTAAACATTGGGGCACATATGTGGTAACAAATTATTACCAAAATAGCTAAGCATAACTTAACTACAAATAAAAGTAAGTTTAAATAACCCGACTTAGAAAGCTCTAGTTATTCTTTATCTATATCCTTCATTACATTCTTCAAAAAGGATATATAGCCAGAAGGCTCTACACCTTGTTTTTTAAGAAGATGGGATATGATTCTGACACCAGCAAGGTTAATCCCTGCTTCCCTTGTCAAATACTGAATAAATTTCCCTTTTTCAATTTCATTATAGGAATATAACCTTCTGTTTTTAGGAGATCTTGAAGGTGTTAACAAGCCCTCTTCATCATATATTCTTAAAGTCCTTTGATGAACGCCTAACAATTCTGCAACAACACTAATAGGAAACATTGGTTTCACCAAATCCAGGCTATTTTCACCCTTTGTTACGTCGACATTACTACTCATTTCTAACCCTTTTTACTAACTTTCCCTTTTACCCACTAATTTGAAGCTATTTCTAGTCTACTTTTTTCTTTTTTTAGTTCATGCAAAATCCATTCTGGAACTAAGTTATTGCCCAAAAATAATTGTTTAGTTGACTTATGCCCATGACAATCAGAGCCACCGGTTAAAATCAAATCATATTTTTCGGCCATGCTGGAATAATATTCAATCATTGCAGGTGAATGTTTTCTATGATAAGCTTCAATGCCTCTTAATCCATAACTCATTAAATCCTTTACAAAGTCTTCAGCAAACTCCAAGTCATAAGGATGAGCTATTACAGGAATACCTCCTGATTCATATATAGTTTCAACAGCTTCATGAGGGCTAACTGTCTTTCTTTTCACATAAACAGGAGATTTATCATTAATATATTTATTATAAGCCTCGATAACATTTCTGGCACCTCCTACATTTGCTATTGCTTTAGCAATATGAGGACGACCAATACTTCCTTCTTCTTGCACAAGGCTGTTAACATCTTCTTTTGTTATTTTTATTTTAGCTTTTTTATTTAAATTTTCTATCAATAGCGTTGTCTGTTCAGAGCGCGCATGCTGCTGATAAGCCAGCATATCTTGCAAAGATTGTGAATTCAAATCCATATAATAGCCTAAAATATGAATTTCTCTCCCATTCCAAAGCGTATTCACTTCTACACCTGGAATTATTTCCAAAGCTTGCTTACCCTTTTCTTCAGATATCTGATCCAAATAATCCTGGGCTATTTTATAAGACTTTACATTATCATGATCAGTTATAGAAATAGCCAACAGTTTTTTTTCTATCGCAACATCGACAATTTGCTGAGGAGTCAAATTTCCATCAGAATAAACACTATGTATATGTAGATCTATATTCAAAATTTCACCCTCGTTTACACCTATTAATTCTCAGCTAATTCTACAAATTCTTTTAATCTTTTAATTTTTCTTGCTTTTCCAGTTTTTACATTTACTTCTATTTTAACACCATTTATTTCACTTTTGCCCATTGGTGCCACATCAAATCTTACAGGTAAACTTGTCACTAGTCTTTTTAAGGAAGAATCAATATCCATTCCTATTATACTATCATAAGCCCCACAATATCCAACATCAGATATAAAAGCCGCTCCATTATTCAAAATCTTTTCATCAGCGGTTTGAACATGAGTATGAGTACCAACAACAGCACTAACACCCAGTTTATCAACATAATAAGCCAAAGATATTTTTTCAGCTGTGGCTTCTGCATGGAAATCTAAAAGTATTATAGAAGTTTTTTTTTGTATGTTTTCAATTTCTTTAGTTATTAATGGCCAAGGATTATCAATAGGAGTCATAAAAACTCTACCTAAAACATTTAAAACACCTATTTTAACACCATTTTTTTCAAAGATTCTAGAGCCAACCCCCGGCACATCCTCTGGGTAATTTATAGGCCTGATTAACTTATCAGCTCTATCTATATAGTTAAATATATCTTTTTTGTCCCAAATATGATTACCAGAAGTAAATGCATCAATCCCCAAAGCCGATAGCTCATTATAATTCTTCTCGGTCAACCCAAAGCCATGCGATGCATTTTCTACATTTGCTACAATAAAGTCAGCATCATCCATAATATTGGACAAATAATGTTCAATTGCTTTTCTTCCTGGTCTACCAATTATATCACCCAGAAAAATTATATTTATATATTCTTCATTCATCATTTTGCTATTTCAGTTGCTCTTATTTCTCTAACAACGGTTACTCTTATTTGTCCAGGATAATCCAATTCTGTTTCAATACGTTTTGCAATATCTCTGGCTAGCTTGCTTGCAGCAGCATCATCAAAAGAAGAAGGTTGAACCATTACTCTTACTTCACGTCCTGCCTGTACCGCAAAAGAGCGTTTAATTCCTTCATAACTGGTTGCAATTTCTTCTAATTTTTGAATTCTCTTAATATAGATTTCAAGAGTATCTCTTCTTGCTCCAGGCCTTCCTGCACTCATTGTATCAGCTATTTTAACAAGCACAGCTTCTACAGAATTAGCCGCAACATCATCATGATGAGCCTCTATAGCATTTAGAATATTGTCCTTTTCTCCATAACGTTTAGCAATTTCTACGCCTAATTCAATATGAGTACCTTCTTGTGTTTGATCAAGAGCTTTTCCTACATCATGTAGTAGACCCGCTCTTTTGGCAATATTTACATTCACTCCAAGCTCAGCAGCTAACATTCCTGACAAATGTCCAACTTCAATAGAGTGTTTTAATACGTTCTGTCCATAGCTTGTCCTAAAGTACAAGCGTCCTAATGCTTTTATTAATTCAGGATGAATATTCATTAAGCCAAGCTCAAAAGTTGCAGCTTCCCCCTCTTTGTACATTCTTTCAGATACTTCTTCTTTGGCTTTTTCTACCATATCCTCTATTCGTACAGGGTGAATTCTACCATCACTAATTAATTTTTCTAAAGCAATTTTGGCTATTTCTCTTCTTACAGGATCAAAACTTGATAATACAACAGCTTCAGGCGTATCATCAATAATCAAATCCACACCGGTAAATGTTTCTAAAGCTCTAATATTTCTACCTTCCCTACCAATAATTCTTCCTTTCATTTCATCGTTAGGAAGACTTACAACAGAAACAGTAGATTCAACAACTTGATCTATTACACAGCGTTGCATAGCTGTAGATAAAATTTCTTGAGCACATTGATTTGCAGTTTGCTTAATGCGCGCTTCATTATCTCTAATTAATTGAGCAGCTTCCATTTTCAATTCATCTTCAAGCTGCTTTAGCAATATAGTTTTACCTTCTTCAGCGGTTAAACCTGCTACTTTTTCGAGTTCTCCAAGTTGTTTTCCGATTAGGTCAGCCAGATAATCTTCTTTTTCATACAATTCATCTATTTTTTTTGCTAGTTCCTTGTCTCTTTCAGCGGCTGTTTGTAGCTTATTTTCTAAAGATTCCTCTTTTTTTAATAACCTATGTTCCAGCTTGGCTAACTCAGATCTTCTCTCTTTAGTTTCTGCTTCTAGATCTTGACGCTGACTATGCACAGCTTCACGCGCAGATATTAAAGCTTCTTTTTGCTGAAGTTTTATCTTCTCATCAGTCTCTTCCTTTATTTTAGAAACCTCTGATTCATGATTAGCTATTTTATCATTTCTTGATTTAAGTTGAAATAATAAAATTACTATATAAATTATTGATAAAACTAATAAACCAATTATAATTATATTCATTGTCATAAAGTTTTCGATTGTCCTATACCTCTTTTTCTAAAAAGATTGTGGGACAGCCGATAAAAGAATTAAAATCCTAGCACTATTACTATATCATATAATTAAGATTTTTTATACAATTTTAACAATTCTTACACTGCTCATCACGTTGTAAACATTTGTAAATTTATCCAATGTATTAATTCTATACTATCGACTGCAATATATATTAATCTTTCTTATTTTCTTCATCATTTTCAACGGGATTTAATAATTCTCTTACTTTATTTTCTATATCCAAAAGCATTTCAGGATTTTCACTCAAGTATTCTTTTACTTTATCCTTACCTTGACCAAACTTGGTTTCACCATAGTTAAACCAAGTGCCTGATTTGTTGATAACATCTAAGGAAACAGCAATATCTATAATAGAAACAATCTTTGATATTCCTTCTCCATACATAATATCAAACTCTGCAAGTCTAAAAGGAGGGGAAACCTTATTTTTGACAACTTTTACTTTTGTTCTACTACCAATTTCTTGGCCTTCTTTATTTTTCAAGGTTTCTTTTCTTCTAATATCAAGTCTTACACTTGCATAATATTTTAAGGCATTACCACCTGTAGTAGTTTCAGGACTTCCGTACATTACACCAATTTTATGCCTTAATTGATTTATAAAAATAACGGTTGTTTTTGTTTTACCAACAATCGCAGTTAGCTTTCTCAATGCCTGGCTCATAAGTCTAGCCTGAAGGCCCATATGAGTATCTCCCATTTCGCCTTCAATTTCAGCCTCAGGCACAAGTGCAGCAACAGAATCTATTACAATCAAATCAACAGCACCTGATCTTACTAACTCTTCAGCAATATCAAGGGCTTGTTCTCCAGTATCAGGTTGACTTATTAATAGTTCATCAATATTAACACCAAGTCTTTTAGCATACTCAGGATCCAAAGCATGTTCTGCATCAATAAAAGCAGCAATACCACCTTGCTTTTGAGATTCTGCAACTATATGTTGAGCTAAAGTAGTTTTACCACTACTTTCCGGGCCATAAATTTCTATAATTCTACCTTTTGGTATACCACCTATACCAAGAGCTAAATCTAAAGATAAAGCCCCTGTTGGAATAACCTCTATAGCAACAGCGGGCTTATCTCCAAGCTTCATTATAGAGCCCCTTCCAAAGTCTTTTTCTATCTTATAAATGGCTAATTGTAAAGCTTTTGTCTTATCATTTGCTGAGGAATCGTCTTTTGTCTTTTTCTTTTTTGTTTTTTCTTCAACAGGCATTTATTCCATCTCCTCCAGAAAAATATATATTACTAAAAATTATTATTTTAATTATCTCTAATAAATTATACTCTAAATTTTGCGTTTTAAGATTAAATTTTATTAAATTTAAGAGAGCTTTTCGATTATAAATTATTTTTAATTATTTTGCTGATGTTAAAAAAAAATAAAAATTTATTTTCAAAATTCAACTCATAAGCCAATCTGACAAACCAAATAAAAACTTAATTAATAAACAGTAGGAAAATATACATGAACATGAGTAAATTTCATGTTTTCACAGACTTTATTTTAAGTGAATTACTATACTTAAATTTAGTCGGTAAAAATGCATCAATACAGCAAATACCCGTATCGCAGATACAGCTCAGCTCAAACGTATAATACCTCATATTGTACACCACGCAATATGGGCTATTACAATTATGGCAGTTCGCCTTATAACATCAAAAGACCGGCTAAATCTAAGACTAGAGGCTTTTACTCTAATTATATTGCAAAAAACAATTATAGTAACTCTTATTACAATCAAGGCGGCTCTTATAAAACTAACAATCAAGGTACTTATAGCAACTACAAGCAGCCAACGTATCGCGTAAATAATACTAACAATAAAACTAGTACATATTACAAACAAGGCGATTTTAATAACAAACAATCTTATCCAACTCAAGCCACAAGTAACAACCCAGCTGCTTCATATTATAACCAAGGCAACTATAACAGCAAACAATCCTATCCGACTCAAGCCATAAATAATAATAGTAATACAACTAATCCATATTATAACCAAGGCAATTACAATAACAGACAGATATATTCTACTCCAACCGCAAATAATAGTAATAACATAAATAACTCATATTATCGCCAGGCTGCTTATAGCAATTACAAGCAACAATACCAAACTCAAGCCGTAAGCTATAATAAAAATCAACCATTTTATAATCCCAGCAGCAGAAATACTTCAACAAATAGCAATTATGCTGCAAATTATTACAACAAATCTTCAACATCCCTAATAAAGAATAAAGAAGATGTTGAAGATGTTGAAGATATTTTAAAAGGCATAGTAGACTACATTACCAGCTGTAATAGCTTACCTAAAATATATAAAAACGGTATTTTTAAACTTCAAAAATTAGCAAAAAAATATCCTGATCAAGTCAGAAAAACTGTATTACAACTTAGACAGTATGAAAGAATGAATAAAAGAGCTATTAGCAGCGACTTATCATTGCAGTTTCAAATAATATTAAGCCACACAAAAAAAAGAGAGAGAGTGTAAATAATATTATTTATAATGCTTTATCTCAAACAGGATATTGCCTTGTTGGGCAACAAAAGCCTGTTGATTGAAGATTTTAACCCTCTATGATATAAAATCAATAATGTAATAATTAATAAATAAAATATATGAATATTCCCTAATATTCAACTATATATTTTGTCTCGTAATCCTATTATTAAAACCGTTTAAATTATTTAAGCATAATGAGGTAACAATAATGATCTTTCCACTAAAAGCACTTTGCATTAGCTTATGTATGTTTTTGTTCTTTTTACACTCTACCTCCCACGCCATAGCTAATAACAGCTATAAAAACAGTGCAGTTTACAGGCAAGCTGTGTCTGGCGATGTAAAGGCGCAGTATTCCCTTGGTAATATGTACCATTTTTCAAAAAAATATAAAAAAGCATTAAAATGGTACAAAAAAGCAGCACTAGAAGGCAATCCAAGTGCCCAATATAAACTTGGGACAATGTATGAACACGGACATGGTGTATCTCAAAACAACGACAAAGCATTAAAATGGTATAAACAAGCTGCATTGCGAGGCTATACATTTGCACAACATAAGCTTAATTCCATGCAAAATGCAGAAACCATGGCAATACAAGATCTTTTAAACAAACAAAAATGGGTTGAAAAAGCTGCCAAGGAAGAAACTATAAATATACAGGAGAAAAGCAACCCCATAGCAGAGCAGCAGATAGAAAAACATTCTAAAGATCATTTAAAAGCACTAAAGTGGTACAAAAAAGAAACTAAAAAATAAGGCTAAATACTTAAAAAATTCTCCAGCATTTTATGCCCAAACTGAGTAAGTATAGATTCAGGATGAAACTGAACTCCAAGCAAATTTTTAAATTCTTTATGCCTAAGCGCCATAATAATATTATCTGTTGTCCAAGCTATTACTTCAAGAGGCTTGTTAGCAATAGATTCATTATCCACCACTAAAGAATGATATCTTGTAGCAGTAAAAGGATTATCAAGCCCTTTAAACAAAGGTTCATCTTTAAGATATTGCACTTCAGAAACTTTACCATGCATTAAATAAGGAGCTTTTACTATTTTACCACCAAAAACTTCACCAATAGACTGATGCCCTAAACAAACACCCAAAATAGGCTTTTGCCCTTTAAACTCATCTATAACATCTTTAGAAATTCCAGCATCATCAGGGGTTCCCGGTCCAGGCGAAATCACAATATGAGATGGATCAAGCTGTTTTATCTCCTCGATTGCTATTTTATCATTCCTAAACACTTTAACATCACAGTCAAGCTCACCAAAGTACTGAACCAAGTTATAAGTAAAAGAGTCATAGTTGTCTATTATTAAAAGCATTCTTTATTCTTTCCCATTTTCAATTTATTTTAATTTATTCTCTGATTTTATTTTACTCAAAATATCTTGTAATTGTAACTTGGTATTTTCAATATCATAACTATTATTAATCAAAAAATCTGCTTTTTTGATTTTTTCATCCTGCGATACTTGTGCGTTTATTCGGCTTAAAGCCTGTTCTTTTGATAGGTTATTTCTTTTAATAAGCCTTTCAGTCTGAACATCTGAATCAATCGTAATCATAATAATACAATCAAATTGCTCATTCATACCAGACTCAAATAACAAAGGAACTACGCCAATGACAATATCTTTATCGTTGTTCTTTATAAAAAATTCATTAAAAGCCTGCTTAACTTTTGGATGTATTATTTTTTCAAGCCCTTTAAGAAGACTTTTATTGGCAAATGCAAGATTTGATATTTTGCTTCTATCTATACCACCTTTATTATTTTTTATATCACTAGCAAAGGGCTTAAAAAGCTTACAAACTTGATTAATAACATCATTATCTTCCTCAAAAAGGTTATGGGTAACTATATCTGCATCAATAATAGTTATATCTTCTTGAATTAAAAGTTTTTCAACCAATGTTTTGCCGGAGGCTATATTTCCTGTTATTGCAATCTTTATCATAGTATAATTTTATACTAGTAAAGTTATTGATAAAAGTTTTATTTATACAAAAAAAGAAGAAAACAAAAATGCAAACACACGAACAGTATATAAAAGAATGCCTAAAGCTGGCAAGGCAAGGCGAAGGGCAAGTATCACCAAATCCCCTGGTTGGATCGCTAGTACTTGATAAAAACGGTGAAATAGTAGGCAAGGGATATCACCAAAAATACGGTGAACCACATGCCGAAGTAAACACACTGAACATGGCAGGCAACAAAGCTAAAGGTGGAACAATCTACGTAAACCTTGAACCATGCTCTCACCATGGCAAAACTCCACCCTGCGCAGACAGAATTATAAAAGAAGGACTTAAAAAAGTAGTTATAGGAATGCAAGACCCAAACCCCAAAGTCGCAGGCAGCGGAATAAAAAAACTAAATGATGCAGGTATTGAAGTTGTAACAGACATACTAGAAGGTGAATGCAAAAAACTAAATGAAATTTTTATAAAAAATATTAAAGAGAAAAAATCTTTTATTGCAGTTAAAACAGCATCAACAATAGATGGAAAAATAGCCGCAAGTTCAAAAAGCAGCAAGTGGATAACATCAGAAAAAGCAAGAAATAAGGTCCAGCAACTAAGAAATAAATATGATGCCATCTTAACAGGTTCAGGAACAGTACTGGAAGATGATCCAAGCCTAACTTGCAGAATGGACAACGGGCGAAATCCCGTAAGAATAATTATAGATTCAACATTAAAAACATCGCCAACCGCAAAAGTTTACAACCAATGCGGCACTCAAGTTTGGGTTGCAGTGGCAGACTTTATAGAAGATGAAAAAATTAAAAATTATCCTAAGCATATTAACTTTATAAAATGCCCGCTAAGTAATGCAAAAAAAATAGATTTAAATTATTTAACCAAAAAATTATACGAAAATAATATATATAGCATTATGATAGAAGCCGGAGGCCTTTTAAATGGTGCCTTTATAAAAGAAAATCTTGTAGATAAGCTTTATTTATTCGTTGCACCAAAAATTTTAGGGGATAATGCAGGACTGTCGATTTTTGACGGCTTTAATATTAATAATATTAAAAAATGCATAAATATTGAATTTAAAAGTATAGAACGACTAGAGCCTGATTTACTACTGGAGTCCTATATTAAGTAATGAGTAATAAAAACAAAATTTTACAAACTAAATAACTATGAGAGCAAGGTATAAAAAATAGATTATTTTTATATACCAACAATATTTTTTTGATCTATAATAGTATTAAACTAGGTTGATTAAATTCTGTAATAAATATTTAACGAGGTTTATATAATGAATAGCATTAAATACTTTTTTTTATTCTCTTCAATCGGTTTAATATTGTTAAAACAATTTTATTTAGCAATTATACCTATTGTTGTTGTTATAGCACTTATGATTACCAAAAGCAAAAAAAATAATAGTAGAAGTAAGGACGTAATTGATAAATATAAAAGTGAAGTAAACAAAAGCCATAAAAATTTAGCTAATTTAGTTGATAAAATTTTCGATATTTTAGACAAAGGGCTTCTATTAAAAGTTAAAGCAAAAGAAAGCCTTAATGAGTCTGACAAAACAAAAATAGCAGCAGAAAATATAAGCTCAGAACAAGAAAATATAGCAAGTTCAATACAAGAAATAACTGCAACTGTTAGTATCCTTGCAGAAAGCATTGTGAATGAAACAGAAATGTACAATGAGCTTTCCGAATCTGCTGGCCAAATTAACGAAGTTATATCTGCCGGGCAAAAACAAACTCAAATAGTTAAAAGTGAAGTTGAAACATTAAAAGAATATTCTACCAAGCTTGACGAACAGATAGTTACACTAAAGCAAGGCTCTAAATCAATAGAAAATATTATTGAAACGATCAAAAACGTAGCGGGACAAACAAATCTATTAGCGCTTAATGCATCCATAGAAGCGGCCAGAGCTGGTGAACATGGTCGTGGATTTGCAGTTGTAGCAAGCGAAGTTAAAAAACTGGCAGAGGAAACTCATAAACTAACAAGCATTGTAGAAAGTGACATCAAAAATATTCAAAGTATAACTAGTATTGTATCCGATGTTTCTTCCAGCACTTTTTCCGGCATAAACAAAAGTGAAGAGCAGATCAATATACTTATTCAACACTTTACAAAAGTAGTTGATTCTATAAATTTAATAAATAAAAATATTTTTAACATCAACGATAGTATTCAACAAACTAGTGCAGGAGCAGAGGAAGTTAATGCTGCAATTCAAACAATAAGCGCTTCTATTCAAATGACAACAAGTGAAATACTTGAGGTTAGCAGTCAGGCTAATTTACTTTATGACAATCAAAATATTGTTACCAAGTATTCTAGCGAGTTAATAGATTTTGTTTCAAAATTAAGTTCGATCGAAAAACAAATTTTCCTGGATTTAAGATTAAATGATCATTATAATTGGATAAACACTCTTAAAGAAGCAATAGATAAAAAAAATGCCGGTATAAATTTACAATTGGATCATACTTTATGCAAATTGGGTAAATGGTACTTTAATTATACTCCAAATGACTTTGAAAAAGAGATATATGACAGAATAAACAAACCCCATATGACTGTTCACTCTTCAGGGCGAGTTATTCTTAATCATATTCAAAACAATAATATTCAAAATGCCTCTTCTGTTTTTGAAACAGAAACAATGCCGGCAGTGAAAGAAATAGAAAAGCTCTTTGCTGAATACAAAGACTTATTAAAAAATCAATGTGCAGTGTAAAATTATTGTCGTTAAGTTTCTCATGAAAAACTTGATTTTTACTTATTTTAAGAGTATCTTTTAAGTGAAAGTCATGATTATAAAAATAAAATCACCTCATGTGTATCATTAAGTTTAAATTTTAATAAGAAGAAATATTTATAAAAGACTATGAATAACGACGATGTATTTGTCTATTTCCTAAATAATGTAATGTACATAAATGTCACTAATTTATGCACTAACGAATGTGTTTTTTGCATCAGAAACGTAAGTGACACAGTATCCGGCAAAAACTTATGGCTAAGTAATAATAAAAGTATAACTGCCGAAGAAGTTATTGAATCAGTTAAAAAGGGCAAGCCGGAAATTAGAGAAGAAGTTGTATTCTGTGGCTATGGAGAACCTCTAATTAAAATAGAATTAGTTAAAGAAATAGCAAAATTCATAAAAGACAACTATCCAGGCAAACCTGTACGTATTAATACCAACGGACAGGCTAATTTAATTCATAAAAAAAATATTGTTCCTGAATTGGTAGGTTTAATAGACGGTATTTCAGTTAGCTTAAATGCTGACACCCCTGAGCTCTATCAAGAGCTGACTAAAAGTAAATTCGATAAAGATATTGCATTTGAAGCAGTAAAAGAATTTATTAAAGAATGCAGTGTCAATGGAATTAAGGTTGATGCATCTATTGTTGTTGGTTTTGAAAGCTACAAAATAGACGTAGATAAATGCGAAAAACTTGCCAAAAGTTTAGGGGCGCAATTAAAGGTTAGAGAGTGGTTAGAATCTGGTTATGAATAAATCTAATCAGTTTTCTGTCTTAACCTCTTAATTAATTTTTTTATCTTAATTGTTATTATTTATAAGAAATTCAGAAGAAAAGGAAAAGAAAGAAATGAGCAAAGAACTTGACTCAATTATGCGACCAAAATCAATTGCTATTGTTGGAGCAACTGAAAGAGAAGGCTCTGTCGGGAAGGAAATAACAGAAAAACTTATAGACTATGGTTTTAAAGGTGACTTATATCCAGTAAATCCAAAATCTGAAACAATTTTTTCAAATAAAGCATATAAAAGTATATTAGATATACCTGGCAACATTGATCTTGCTGTTATTGTTATTCCAAATAAATTTGTATCTGGAGTAATCGATCAGTGTGGAAAAAAAGGCATTAAAGGAGTTGTTATTATTACAGCAGGCTTCAAAGAGTCCGGCCATGATGGTGCTGTATTAGAAGATGAAATAGTTGCAAAACTTAAAAAATACGGAATTAGAGCTGTTGGACCAAACTGCTTAGGCGTATTAAATTCTGAAGAAGATATTAAAATGAATGCTACATTTGCTGAAGCAGTTCCTATGACAGGCAAGACAGCATTTGTGTCCCAATCAGGTGCTCTAGGTGCAGGCATCTTAAATATATCTAAAGACGTAAACGTTGGAATCAGCCACTTTGTATCTATTGGCAACAAAGCTGATGTTAACGGTGAAGTTTTACTAGATTATTGGGAAGATGATAAAAACGTTGATTTAGTTCTATTATACCTTGAGTCTATTTTAGATCCTCAAAACTTCAGAAACTTATCCAGCAGAATTTCTAAGAAAAAACCTATTATCGCGGTTAAGTCCGGCAGATCAAGTGCCGGTGCAAAAGCTGCATCTTCTCATACAGGCTCATTAGCAGGCGCAGATTTAGCTGCAGATGCTTTATTAAAACAAAGTGGCGTAATTAGAGCCAACTCGATGTTAGAAATGTTCCAAATGGCTCAAGCTTTCTCTAACTGCCCTGTACCAAAAGGTAACAGAGTAGCTATTATGACAAACGCTGGCGGTCCTGGAATCATGGCTACAGACGCTCTTTGCGAAAATGGTTTAGAAATTGCAGAAATTAAAAAAGAAACCAAAGATTACTTAACAAGTTTTTTACCGGACGCTGCAAGTGTTAATAACCCTGTTGACATGATTGCAAGCGCTCCTGTAGATCACTATAAAAAGACATTAAAATCATTAATTACTGATGAAAACGTAGACGTTATAATGGTTATATACCTACCATTAATGGGCTTAAAACCTATGGATGTTGCTAAAGCTATAATGGAAATTAAAGCAGAAAATCCAGAAAAACCAATTTTAGGCGTATTTATGGCAGAAAAAGAATTCTTTGCTGACTTAACACATGTTGATACAAACTTACCATTCTATCAGTATCCTGAAGAAGCAGCATTTGCTATTTCTAAGTTAGACTATTACCGTCAATGGTTAGCAAGACCAGAAGGTACAAAGCCTAATTTTGATGTTGATGAAGAAAAAGCTAAAGGTATTATAATAGGTGCCTTAAAAGAAGGCAGAGATCAGCTTACAACTTTAGAGTCTATTGATGTTCTTGATGCTTATGGTATTAGAACATGTAAATATGCTTTTGCTAACGGTGCTGATGAAGCTGCTAAAGAGGCTAACAAAATTGGCTACCCTGTTGTAATGAAAATTACATCAACTAAAATTTCTCACAAAACAGAAGTTGGCGGTGTAATTGTTGGCATCAACAGCGAAGCTGAATTAAGAGAAGAATATAAAGGTCTAATTGAAAGACTAAAAGAGCGTAACTTGGAAAATGCACTTGATGGTGTTATTATCCAAGAGATGGTTAAAGGTTCAAGAGAAATGGTATGTGGTATAGCTACAGACCCTCAATACGGACCAATGATGATGTTCGGTTTAGGCGGTATTTACATTGAAACAATTAAAGACGTAACCTTTAAAATCAATCCACTAACAGATGTTGATGCTAAAGAAATGATTGAATCAGTGAAAGCTTACGAGATCTTAAAAGGTGCAAGAGGTACAAAACCTGCACAAATGGATCAAATCCAAGAAACCATCCTAAGACTTTCTCAATTAGTAAGCACATTTAGCTTTATTGATGAGCTAGATATTAACCCATTAAAAATATCAGAAAAAACCGGCGAAGGCGTTGCTGTTGACGGTCGTATTCAAGTAAGAATGAAAGAAGCTAAAAAAGCACTTGGACTAAGCTGCTGTGGCTGCGGTTGCAAGTGTTCTAATTAAAAACTTATAAAATAAGTTTAAAAAAATATAACAAAAGACTGTTCTTCGGAGCAGTCTTTTTGTGTTCAATAGATTTAAGTAAAATTTTTTTTATTATGCATTAAATATGCTTAACTTTTTATTAAATATAATTTATCATATAAAAACAATCACCAACAACAGGAGATAAAAAATGGGCAAATGTAGCTGTGGACTAACCAAAAAAGAAAATAAGTGCGATGGCAGCTGTAAAAAAGCTAAAAAAGATAAGAAAAAAAAGAAAAAAGACAAGAAAAAGAAATAGATTTAATACTTTTTAAGATTTTAAAAAAATACAAAAACAAGTTTTTTGCTAAGCAATAAAGCAAGAGGCTTGTTTTTCATTAAAGATAAGAAAATATAAATAAACAAAACTTAACTTATTTAAGTTTTACAATTGACATTCGCTTATTTGCATGATATTTTCAATAGTATAAATTATTGAGAATAATTCTCAATAGAAGGCAGAAAAAAGAAAGAGGAAATAGAAAAAGATGGTAGCTTTATCTGAAATGAAAATTGGTCAAGAGGCAGAAGTACAATCATTTATGGACTCTGATATTAAGTGTTATTCAGCCAGATTTGGAATAGAAGAAGGACAAGTGGTAAGATGTATAGCAAAGCCAGGCGCTATTGTTTTGCAAAAGAATACACAAGAAATAGCAATCGGCAAAAAACTTTGTAAGGAAATACGTGTAAGGGTAATATAAATGCAAGTACAAAAGAGTAATGCAGATCTGCAAGATAAAGAAAACCTAAAAATCGTCCTTGCAGGGAATCCTAACGTTGGAAAATCCGTTGTTTTTAATAAAATAACAGGAACATACGCAGAAATTAGTAATTACTCGGGAACAACCCTGGATAATATCGAAGTAAAAACAGAAATTGGCAAATTCATTGATACACCGGGAATATTTAGCTTGGGGGACTATAACGAAGAAGAAATTATTGCAAGACAAATTATTACTCAAGCAGATGTAATAGTAAATATTGTTAATGCATTAAGCCTAGATAGAGATTTATTCTTAACTCAACAACTAATAGATCTTGGCTTACCAATGCTATTAGTGCTTAATCAGATAGATGAAGCAGAAAAAAGAGGCATAAATGTTAATATAGAAAGCCTCACAAAAGAACTTGGCATCCCTGTATTCCCAACAATAGCAATTAAAAATCAAGGCATTCAAGAACTAAAAGAGAATCTACATAATGCTCAAAAAGGTTTAAAAGGCAGCTATATTGCAGAATCACTTAAAGACAAAGAATTATCATTAAAAAATATTCTAGAAAACGAGCTTTCTACAGAAAATAGAGAAAGTCTATACGTAGAAAGAAGAAAAAGAGTTAACGAAATAACAAGTAAAACCTTAACTATAGAAGACAAGTTTAATCTTTCATCATTTATAGGTCAAGCACTATTAAATCCTTTTGTGGGCTTTGGTGCTTTAGTACTTGTTATGTATATGCTATATCAAGTAGTAGGTGTGTATATAGCAGGTGAAGTGGTTGACTTTTTAGAGAACCAAATAATTGTAGAAAAATATATACCTTGGGTAACAGGTCTTGTAAACAATGTATCGTTACCAAGCTGGCTAAATACTATACTAGTAGGTGAATTTGGCTTATTAACAATGACCATTCAATATGTATTTGGATTGTTAATGCCTTTAATAATAGGATTTTACTTCTTCATGTCATTGCTTGAAGACTCCGGTTACTTACCGAGGCTAGCTGTTTTAACAGATAGATTTCTATCAAAATTAGGTCTAAACGGCAAAGCGATTATTCCAATTATATTAGGCTTTGGCTGTGTGACAATGGCTGTTATCACAACAAGGTTGTTGGGCTCAAGCAGAGAAAGAACCATTGCCTCTACAATATTATGTTTAACAATACCTTGCTCAGCGCAAATAGGTTTAATACTAGGCATACTGGCAGCATTAGGATCTTTCAAACTTTGGATGCTATATTTAGCTACTATAGTTATAACCTTAATAGTTACCGGTACTGTACTAAATAAAATACTTGCCGGCAAGTCAACACCGCTAATCATAGACTTACCACCAATGAGAGTACCCATTATAAAAAATGTTATAGACAAAACATTCTGTAAAACAAATCATTTCCTTTTAGAAGCAACGCCGCTATTTTTCCTTGGTGCACTAATAATAAGTGTTTTAGAGCTAACAAATAGTTTAAAATCTATATATAACTTCTTCTCTCCATTAACTGTAACTCTTTTAAATCTTCCTAAAGAAACAGCTAACATATTCATAATGGGGTTAATAAGAAGAGACTTCAGTGCAGCAGGCTTATCCGATATGATAGGTATGGGTGACAAAGCAGCAATCCTTACACCTGACCAAACACTGGTAAGTTTGGTTGTAATAACACTATTCGTACCATGTATAGCAACTGTTATAGTTCTATTTAAAGAACGTGGTTATAAAGAAGCTTCATTAATCTGGCTAGGCTCAATAACAATGGCATTTGCTGTAGGCGGAATTCTAGCAGCTATCTTAAGTGTTTTACCTGTTTAAAGGAGATTTATTATGACTGAAAAAGAAAAAGACTTAAAAGTAACCTGTTCAACCTGTGGTGCAAAGCTAAGTCAAGACTTTATGGGAAAAAAATGCCCAAGATGCAACAATGTAATTATTCCACAGCAATGTGAGTTTTGTAACAAAAACTGCACACAGTAAAAAGATGAAATACATAGACGTAGCAGCAGGAATAATAGAGAAAGAAGGTAAAATTCTTACATCAAAATATTAAATGGATTTCTCCTAAAGACCTTGATAAACATGATTTCTCCGATGCAGACAAATTAGTTGTCGAGAGGTGGTAAATACCACCTTTTTTTATTTATATCTACCCCCAACTCCCTAGCAAGGGGGCTATTGACTATGTCGCCGATTATTAAATATTTAAATTTCCTAATTTCGCCAAGAGGTCAGCTTATCATTTTCAAAATACAAATAAGAATTACCGTACATCCATTGCTCATGATTGAGAAATCTTCCAAAATATTTATTTACATCATCAGGCCTACCCCAGCTCATAACAGCCTGATTTTTAGTCATACCAAGCCAAAGCTTTTCTTCATTAATCTTTTTCCAAGAAACATCAGACCACTTATACATCTCTTTAGGATTTGTAGAGTAAAATAACTTTTCAATCTCTGCCTCATTTTTCACAAATAAAAAACCGGTACTTTTATTACTTGAAACTTGAATGGCTATAGGATCTGTATGATTGCCAATAAACACATTGAGCAAATACACAGGGCTATATTTTTTTAACTTTATTGTACTGGATAGTTTCTTCTTTAAATCCATATACAGATCGGTTTTACTACGCAAAAATAAAGCTTTATCCTTATATTTATTTTTAATATTATCAAAATTTTTAATATTTAAAACTTTGTGCCCTGAGCACTCCCAAGTTTTATTTAAACTATTTCTACTGCAAGACCCTGGCAAATAGACTGTTTGCTTAGCCTCAGGCAGATAATATTCAGAGCAAAAATCAATATCGCCAAAGTTGCTATCATTTGTCAGCTTCGCATCTTTCAATACTACTGTTTTTCCAACAAGTTTTTTATAAGGATAATACTGATAAAGCTTGCTGTCCTGTCCTTTAAAGCTGGTTATACGTCTTCTTTTAAAGCGTACCTTATGATTTGCACAACTTTCATAAGCATATTTTTTGTACGAAGAAACATAGGGTAAAATTATAAACTTTTGATTTATTTGAGATTTATAAGCCTTAAAATGTTTTAAAAAAGGATTATTAGAGGTATACAAATATTGATCAGCTGTTTTTTGCTGAGCGTTGGTATTACTTATAGTCAAAAACGTTATTAGTAAAAATAAAATGCAAATCCTGCCCACTTCACTATCTCCTAAAATATTTGTTCAATGGATATAACAACTCTGTATAAAAAAATAAACGGCTATAACTGAAATATATTTTTCCTACAAAATTATAATATAAATATTTTAATTTTACATTTTTAATTTTTAAAAGCATTTTAAATGCCCAACATATGCAATATTGAATGAAGCTATATTTAATAATAAGTTTTCAAGATCAAGCACTGCCAATAAACGATTGATATAACTCATATTATTAGTAATATTCATTGTATTATAAAATCATTAAACTTATAATGAATATATAAAAAATATATTTTAAAGAGAGTAATAAAAAAGGTAATGGTAAATGGTTAATTTTTATTTTTCTAAGGATGGGTTGTAATAGTCACTATTGTTATATCTTTTTTATCCGGTCCATAGTACCAAAATATTCTAAAAGCACCAGGTGTTCTATTTTCAATATAAGACTGAAATATCTCTTCTCCGTTATTACCTTTAAAAGATTTGTATTTATGAGTATGTAAGCCTGGATATCTTGGATTTTCCTTTAGTAGATCTAGAGTTTTCTTTATTTTTTTAAGCTTTTTTTTACCATGGTCATTTTTTTTCATTTCTGCTAAAACTTTTTTAGCTTCATCTGCATATCTTAAGTTGTGCATTTTATTCCTCTATATCATCCCAAAAATCACTATCTAGCTCTGATATTTTACCTGCAGCAGAATCTTCTAAGCCTCTTTTTAGAGATTCAAGTGCATTTTTATTTTTAAATAACCAAGCTTCTTCCGCCGGTATTTCAACTCTGGGTTTAAGTATTATAGATCCATCTTCAAGGAATTGTGCATCATACGAGGTTACATCATCAGGAGCTAGTTTCCCTATAGTTATTCTTTTTTTAGAATCCACTTTTAAAATTTTTTCTATAGCAGCCATAAGTATTTACCTCAAAGTATTATTTGAACTCTATTTATTTTTATTTTAACAAATTGTGGGAATATTTCAAGTGGGAAATTTATAATTCCCATTATGCTTTTATATTTCTGAATTTAAAGTATTTAAAAATAAAATAAATAAAAAGCAATTTCATGTAACAGAAATTTAACAAAATAGCCCTTTTTTCTGAAAATCCAAAGCGATTCCTGCAATGGATTTTTTGAACTGCTATAATATATATTAAACAAATAAAATATATATTTGCCAAAATTTAAATTAAAAATAAAAAGGTTATATTATTTTGCCGGAAGAAATTGCAAAAACAGAAAACACATGCCCAAAAGATAACGACAAATACGCAGCATTTCTATATTATAGACTGCGTAATAAAATTGTTCTCCTGCGCCGTTGGGCTAAAAATGATGCTCTAATGGGCCTTAAAGGACGTATGGAAGAAGCAATAAAAACTTCAGAAATGCAATTTGATGTTGTAGGCAAAGAGTTTTTAAACATAATGCGCACCGGCGAGTGGAGCAAAGCCT
This sequence comes from Candidatus Gastranaerophilales bacterium, assembly GCA_028277625.1. Lineage (GTDB taxonomy): Bacteria > Cyanobacteriota > Vampirovibrionia > Gastranaerophilales > JANQFW01 > JANQFW01. The sequence goes on from JANQFW010000091.1 coordinate 53,141, forward strand.
TGATTCAAAAGCTGGAATTCATTAATATGACCCTTCAAGGCTTTACAATGGATATAATTGAAACCATCGAAGACAGAAAACAAGCAAAAGATTGGCACCGAAGAAAACCCAAAGAACCGGAAGGCTTTAAAACAAATTCAACCGGACTAAAAGAGCTTGCAAAGAAAACTTATTCTCTGGTAAGTACACTAATACCTGATGAAATAAGATCAAATTTTTCTACAAAGCAGCTCAGAGCAGTTAGTGCATTAAGCGAGATAAATGAAAGAATTCTTGAAGAAGTAGAAATAATAAAAGAAAAATTTGATAATTATCATAAATGGTCA
>JANQFW010000001.1 GCA_028277625.1 Candidatus Gastranaerophilales bacterium
ATATACTTGGGTAAAGGAAACAAAAACAAAGAATTAATTGAAAATTTGGTAATGTGCTAACGATGGTGGTTCTGGAAAGAACCTTTTTTATTTTGTTCAAGTGTTTTTAAATTTAATGATAAAATTATCTTAGTTCAATACTGAAAAACTTGATATAATGATTCTAAACAATAGGAATATTTAATTATGCCTGCAGAAGAAATAATAAATCTTATAAACGAGCTAAACAATTGCATTTTAAACAAATACAAAGATTTTAAAGGCTGTTATCTATATGGTTCTTTGGTAAATGAAACATCTAATGCAAATAGTGATATTGATTTAATTGCTCTATTTGACCATATAAACTGGGAAAAAGACTTTGAGATATCAGGGATTATTTGCGAATTGATGTACAAATATGATATCTATATAGACTTGCATATTTATACGCAGGAAAAGCTTAAAAAGAATCCTGTTTTCTTTAATGAAGTAGTTAATAAAGGTCTTTTTTATGAAGCAGCATAATGAAGCTTTAGCACTAAATTCGCTTGAAAAATCTAAAGAAGCCTTAAGTGCAGGTATTGAAAATTTGGTAATGTGCTAACGATGGTGGTTCTGGAAAGAACCTTTTTTATTTTGTTCAAATAGCTGGTTAAGCTACATCATCCTTATCCATAGCTTGCTTTAGTACACTTTTAATATAGGTTTGATATTTCAGTCCTTTTTTTTCAGCAATTTTTTTGCAGCGCTCAATCTCTGCTTTTGACCATCTAAAGTGAACACTAGCACTTTGAATTTTTTCAATTTCCTTCTCTGCTTGCTCTATATCATCATCAATGTTATGAGCATTTCCAAATTCGTCAATATAGTCAGCCGAGCCTTCTTCTATTCTTACTGATTGCATTTTTTTTATGTCGTCTGGAGTTATCTTTTTTTTCATAAGGTTTCCTCCTAAATTTTAAATGCTGTTATTATCATTATTTTATCGTGTTTTTTATTTAAAAAAGTGTAATAAATATTTAAGTCATCAACTTTTGAATAGGCTTCCCACCTTTTATATTCTTGATTATACTCTTGTTCTGATATATTAAGGAAAGCTGCTATTACCTGCTCTGGTTCTAATAAATGCCTAATCCATATATGAGGCTCATATTCATCTGTTTTGATATTTAAGTCCAACTTAAATTTAAACTCTAGCTTTAATCCTTCTAAATTGTGAATTTCATATACTTTAAGCATTTACCTCTCACTTTTTTTCTATAACTAATATTATAACATATTGTATACACAATGTGAATACAATAAAATCCAAAATCAAACTTTTTAATAGTTCTTTATATTATTTCAAAAAACTAGCAATTTTTATTAAAACAAATACTTTATAATATTGGGTAAAGGAAACAAAAAACAAAGAATTAATTGAAAATTTGGTAATGTGCTAACGATGGTGGTTCTGGAAAGAACCTTTTTTATTTTGTTCAATAATAATATAGCTGCCCAGATTGGGCAGCTATAATTATAATTTTATCTATTCGTTTTGTAAATGAAAAGTAATGACGAACACCTACGCTTTTCCGTTTGTTCCGAATACTTGGATTTTATGCTTAACTATCTCTTTTACAGCAGATCTGGCAGGTCCTAAATACTTTCTTGGATCGAAGTCTGAAGGATTCTCGCTAAAGTGCTTTCTGATAGCGCCAGTGAATGCTAAACGTAAATCTGTATCTACATTGATTTTAGCAACACCTAAAGAAGTAGCTTTTGAGAACATCTCTTCAGGAACACCGCTAGCACCAGGAATATCTGCACCATAGTCGTTGCAAACTTTAACTAAGCTTGCAGGAACACTGGAAGCACCGTGAAGTACTAATGGGAAATCTTGCCCTACAGCTTCTTTGATTTCTGCTAATCTTTCAAAGTCTAACTTAGCTTCACCTTTGAATTTATAAGCGCCGTGGCTAGTACCAATAGCAACTGCTAATGAATCTACACCGGTTTTTTCTACGAATTCTTTAGCTTCTGCCGGATTTGTATAGATAGCATCTTTCTCGCTAACGGAAATATCATCTTCTACACCAGCTAATCTACCTAATTCAGCTTCTACAGAAACTCCTCTTGGGTGAGCATAGTCTACAACTTGCTTTGTTAATGCAATGTTTTCTGCTAATGTGTGCTTAGATCCATCGATCATAACTGAAGAAAATCCACCATCAATACAAGCTTTACAGATTTCGAAGTCTTCACCATGATCTAAGTGAAGAGCAATAGGAATATCAGATGATTCTAGTGCTGCTTCTACAAGTTTAATTAAATATGTTTGGTTAGCATATTTTCTTGCACCAGCTGAAACTTGTAAAATTAAAGGTGCTTTTGATTCGTTACCTGCTTCTACAATAGCTTGTAAAAGTTCCATATTGTTTACGTTATATGCGCCTATCGCATATTTGCCGGCTAAAGCCTTTTGAAATAATTCTGTTGTTGGAACTATTTTTCTTGATGTATTAACTGCCATTGCTTTCTCCTCTTTGTAATATTATACAATTATTATTAAATGGTCTATTATTACCTTTTGACTAGAGTTTACAACGAACTTATTTTTCTTACAAGTAAAATTATAGTCAAATTTAAGTAGTCGTATGTTTACTAAAGAAATATTATTTTTGTCTTTTAATATTTTGGATTTAATGTAAAATATTATTAAAATTATATCACTGCAAAATAAAATAGACTGAGGCACTTTAAGTAAAGTACGGGTAAAATAATGCAATACACTAGATGGTACGATAAAGATCAGACTTTAAGCGTTGTAATGTCCGCGTTGGAAAAACTTGATGAGCAAATACGAAATGCCGTAGCCACTGATCTTCTTCAATTAATTATTCAAAGAAATGATAACCAGGATAGTTTACTAAAAAAGCTGGATCAGCAAGACACCGGAGCGAGAAGACGATGGTATGACAAAGAAGATAATATTCATTCTGCTGTAGAATTACTTAAAGTGATTGAAAAACCTGAAAGAGATCCTATTTTAAAAGAAGTTTTGTATACTATAATGCATTTTGTAAAAGAAAAAAATGGATTAGATATAATAGAGAAAAAATTTGAAGATGAATATATTTCTTGGGACTGATATTTGTGAAATATCAAGAGTTGAAACTGCAATCAATAAATATAGCGATAAATTTTTGAATAAAATTTTTACCACAGAAGAGCTTGACTATTGTTTGAATAAATCTAAAAATAAATTTGAGAGCCTTAGCGCAAGGTTTGCAACTAAAGAGGCTGTGGCAAAAGCATTAGGTTCGGGGCTAAATGGCTTGGGCTGGAACAATGGCGTAGACTGGAAAGAAATAGAACTAAAAAGAAATGCGATAGGCAACTTGAGTTTGAACCTGACTGGTAAGGCCAAGCGCATAGAGCAAGAAAAAAATATAAACAATTGGGCTGTGAGCATAGCCCACAGCCGCAATGATGCAATTTCTACTGTTATTGGATATTCAAATTACTAAAATGTCATTTTTTGAACTTGTGCGCCGTCAATACCATTGATTGCGTTCTCTAAGTCTGACATTTCTTTTTGCTCGCCAACTAATTGTAATAAGATTAAGCCATTTGGTGAACAGAAATCGTTACCGGCTGTGTGTAGGCCAATACGTGTTTTGATAGAACATCCGTATTTTGTAACTACTTCTTGAAAGTCTTGAGCAATTTGTGTTCTATTGTTTAATTGTACACCCAAAATTGTTGTATCTTGTGTCATAATGAACTCCTCGCATAATAAATAAATACCGTATTTTACTGTTTAGTCTACATAACCTTAATAAATAAACTTGATTTTGTCAAATCCCCATTGCTGTAGCCAGTGTTTCTAAATGTTAGAAAAAAAATTTTTACCAATTAGCTTAATAAGATAAAATATCTTCATTCATCAATTTAGGCTTAAGCTTCCTGCGCTTTAGCTTTTTAGCCATATCTTTAGCCTGCCTTCTGCTGGTAAATGTACCTACTTGCAGTGAGTATTTACCGTTTATCTCTTTTATAAATGGTGTTATATTTAGGTTTGAATGTGTTAATTCATCTGATAGCTTTTTTGCATCTCTTGGATTGGAAAACTCTCCAACGTATAATTTAACTACCGTAGCCGGTGGCAACGGAGGGGGAGTTATTGCCCTTTTTGCTTCGGCTTTACGATTGTCTTTCCTCTCAATGATAATACCGGGCCTTGGAGGCGTCGGAGTATGATCATAAGCATAAGCGCGCTGTTTATTTAAGAGTTGGGGACGCGGAGCTTGAAGCTTTGGAGGTTTATTATTAAATAAAATCTCATCAGGCATGAACTCGTTGCTTGTATTCGAATTATTTTTGACTTTAACTTCTTTTTTGGGCTTTTTTGATTGCACAGCTGAAGCAACAGCCCTTTTAGGCTTTTTGACTATCTTTTGCATTCTGACAATCTTTTTTTCACTTACTTCTATCTGCTGTAGCCTTGGGTCAATTCTCTTTTTAAAGTCATTGCTGTTAACTGTTGCCACTTCTTCTTCATCGTTTGTAATAACAGGTAGCTCTACACTTGGTATATAATTGGCTATTATAAAGCTGCTAACATAAAAGCATAAGATAAAAGTACCGGAAAAAACCAAAAATAATATGGCCTTATTTGGTCCTTTTTTCTTTCTTCTTCTGCCTCGTTTTTTAGGTTTTATCATATTTTAAATAACTCCTCTTACTTTACAAGAAGCATCTATTATCTGTTTATGTTCTTGCAAATAGTTGTTAATAATATTATTAGCTATTTGCTCTATATTTTTCAAACCCATGTCTGTTTCCAGGCCGGCAGCCTTTACAGGAGTGTTGTTTGAATCAATATTTATTCCTAAATGTATTAGCACTGATGTAATTGACTTTGTTGCAATCGATACAGATAGTTTTCCTTCATTAAAATATAAATCATCACCCGATCTTATAATTTTGCTATTGGAAGGCAGATTATTCGTTATCTGGTCTCTGGCTATATTTATTAACAATCTTTGCCTTAAGATACCCTCTACAAGTGGAATATTAAAATGTTCTACTATAAAATGAAGCATTTTGGGGCTATAGATAAAATCATTTGCCAGTACATCTTCTAAGTCTACCATTTCTGTTATTTTAACGTCGCAGCCACCTACAAAAGAAACAATAGCGTCTCCTAGCATATTAAAATTTTTATATATCCAGTGAGGGGCTAGTTGCGACCCAACATAACATATTTCTTTTTCTATAAATCTTGATTGCATATTTCTATCACCTTAATATATGGTCAAGCTTGACTATATAATAACAAAAACCTATTAAAATGTTGATAAGTTTATAATTACTTAAATATATCTTTTTAAAACTTTTATTTTAAATTATTTTTAAAAATAAACTTATATTCTTCAAAATGCCCTGTTTCTTTTAATGCTCTTGCTAGCCTTAAACAGGATTCACACATGCCACAGTGTTTTTCATCAGAAGTATAGCAGCTTCTTATTAATTCTAGCGGTGCTTTATGCTCTATGGCAAGGTTTACTATCTCAACTTTTGAGCATCTGACTAAAGGGGCAATAACTTTGGGCTTGGCAAGGGTTGAGTATTCAAAAGAGTCATTGATTTTATCAACAAATTCTGGAGAATTGTCTGGAAAAGTAGTTGCCTCTTCTTTATTTGCACCAAATATTATATGAGTATAGTCAAAGCTATCTGCAAAGCAGGCTGCTATATTTAAAAATAATCCGTTTCTGTTTGGTACCCAAACTTTTTGGGCTGAATTTTCTGTTTTTTCTTTATTATCAAGGTTATTAATGCCTAAATCCGGCAAGGTCTCTGATTGGTTTACAAGTGCTGTATTTGTTATTTGATTTAACCAGTCAAGATTAATTGTTTTATGATTAATACTAAAAAAATCAGCTATTTTTTGCGCTGCGTTAATCTCTTGGAGGGCAGAGCGTTGACCATAGTCAAAAGTTAAAGCTAAATCTATATTAAGCTTGTCTTTTGCTACAGCTAAACTTACAACAGAATCTAAGCCACCTGAGAGTAGTATAATAGACTTTTTAGGCATCTTCTTCATCCTCTTCCTCAAATATTAAAATTATTTCATCTTTACAGTGTTCCGGCACATCATCTTTTTCCAGTAAGCCTTCCAGGTACTCTCTTCCTGCAACATCAAATAAAGCACAGATCGCTGTTCTTGCTACAGTTTCGTCTTTATCCAAGATAAAGGGTTCAATTATTTCTAATACTCTTTCATTTTCTACTTGAGATAGAGCATCTAAGGCTTCTATCCTAACTTGTGGAGATTCATCCAGTAGTGATTGCTCTAGTGCTCTTATTGTTCTTTCGTCACTAGTTCCTAACCTGCCTATTGCTCGAACAATTTGCTCTCTTAGATATTTAAATTTTTCTGCTACGGCTTTGTTCTTTTCCAGCATTTTTATAAAGGGATCAACTGCTCTAATGTCACCTAATAAACCCAATGCTTTCACCGCAGATTCTCTTACGTAAACAGATTTTTCTCTGTCATCACTTGCTACATTAATCAACGAAGGCACTGCATAGATATCGCCTATCCTACCAAGGGCATCTGCAGCATCTAGCCTTAATTTATAAGATTCATTACTATTATTTAATACATAAAGAAGAGAGTCTACTGCGCTGTTATCTTTTAAATTGCCCAGTATTCTTGCTGCTGTACTTCTTACTTTATCGTAAGAGTTTTTATTTTCACATTTTTCAAAATAATCATTCTGAAATAATAAAAGGTCTATAAGGAAGCTTACGGAACTTTTATCGTTAAACTTTTGTACGAACTTTAATATTCGCAATAAAATATCCGGGTTTGCCTCTATAGTTAGAAAATAATTAACCAGGCGTATTGCTTTATCTTCATTATAAAAATTTAACCGCTCAAGAAGCTTGATTGTTTCTTGAGGATTAGAATTTTCACCTATATTAAATAATTTTGCTGTGTCCTCTAAGTATTTTTTATTTTCGTCCGACATTGTTATTTTCAACTATTATAGTCCTCAGCTAGCTTATACTAACTCAAAAATACTTTTCAGATTATTCTACAAGTGTTAAGTTTAATAAAACAGGCTATATTCTGAAAAGAGTAATCTGATTTCTAATTTTGAACCAGAATAAATACTAAAGCCACTAAATATTTATACATTAAAATAAAAAATTTTACATTATATCAATTAATCTATTTACTTATTTTTCTTTTTATTCTACATATAAAAAATCCATCTATATTATATCTTGAAGGCAGTATTTGTAAATACTTTTCTTTTGACTTTAATTTATCCGGCAGGTAGCTATTTATGTTGTCTATAATAAAGTCAGGATTATTAGCAATAAATTTTTCTACAACTTCTATATTTTCTTCAGGTTCAATACTACACGTACTATAAACTAAGACTCCATTAGGTGATAACAAATTTTTTGCATGGTCCAGTATTTTAAACTGAAGCTCCGAAAGGTTTTTAATATCCTGCTGAGATTTATTCCATTTTGCATCTAATCGTTTAGAAAATACACCTGTATTAGAACAGGGTGCATCTATTAAAATATAATCAAACTTTTCGTCTGTCTGGTACTTAGCCCCGTCTGCAACTTCTACATCCACGCAATTAACCCCTAGCCGCTCACAGTTCTCTTTAATCCTTTTTATCCTGGATTTATTTATATCTACTGCTTTTATTGATCCTTTATTATTAATCAAGCTTGCCAAATGAGTTGTCTTACCGCCTGGGGCTGCGCATAAGTCCAAAATCTTACTATCTTCTTTAGGTGATAACACTTTTGATACAATGCAGGACGATTCTCCTTGCACTATCCAATAGCCTTCTTTAAAGCCCGGCAGTTGTGTTATATTACCTTTATGCTTTATATTTAAGCATTCATCCAGGAACTCACTTTTGCTGTATTCAATATTTTGCTCATCAAAAATAGTTGTTAACTCTTGAGGCGTAATCTTTAAAGTATTTACCCTAATTGTAATAGAAGGTATAGAGTTATTATACTCACATATGCTTATAGTATCTTCTATCCCGTAAGTTTTTATCCACTTAGTAACCATCCATTCCGAGTGAGAGTAATTGATGCTTATATTTTGCACGGGGTTATCCTCTAAACTGGGGAAATTTATATTATCTTTTTGCCTTATAAAATTTCGTAGAATCGCATTAACAAAGCCTGCTGCTTTTTTTTCATATTTTTTTACCAGATTCACATAAGAATCTATAATTGCATAGTGTGGAGCTGTTGTATATTCCAACTCGTAAATAGCTAGTCTTAATATATTCTTTACGGGATATGAGAGCTTATCAATCTTTTTTGATGATAGCTTTGAAATAAAAAAATCCAGCTTTAGCTTATTTTTAATTACTCCTGCAACCAAATTATATAGCTCTGAGGGGTATTTAGTTTGTTGCAGATTCTTGTTTAGCACATCATCAGCAGATTGTTTTTTATCCAGAATTTTAATTAAAGATATCAGAGATAATTGTCGATTGTCCATATTTTCTTTCTTGTTTCCTTACAAAAAATCGGAAGCGTAATAATTACGTTCCCGATTAATTTCTTTTCTTATGATTCTGAACAATAAATAAAATTATTATTTAAGAATCAATTAAGAGCGTCTTTTACGTGCTGCTTCTGCTTTACGTTTTCTTTTAACGCTTGGCTTTTCATATCTTTCGCGTCTCTTAATTTCAGACAAAATTCCAGCTTTCTGGATTTTCTTTTTGAATCTCTTAAGAGCACTTTCAATACTTTCGCCATCGTTTACTTGTACTTCAGCCACGTTTCCGACCCCCCTCCCGTTGTGGAGTTTTCGCTGTATTTATAAAAATTTAACAGCTGTTTATCTAACCTTTAACAATAATTAAAATCAAATAATTTGATTTTTTTATTACTATATAATTGAGAGGTTAACACAAATTATTTATGTTTACAATAATTTAAATGTTAAATATTCAAAAAATTGCTATAATTTGCCGAAATTTTTTGTAAAAATTTAGCCCGGCGGCCATAAAAGGGGTCTTCCGGCTAAAATATGTATATGTATATGGAATACAGCCTGGCCTGCTTCTGCGCCTGTGTTGATAATTGTTCTGTAGTTATCTTTTACGCCTAGTTTTTCTGCGGTTTCTTTTGCACCGTTTAGCAATTTGCCCATTAATTCAACATCATCTATATCATTAAGGGTACTGAAATGCTTTTTGGGAATAACCAGCGCGTGAACAGGTGCTTGCGGGCTTATATCATTAAAGGCTACATAGTCATCTGTTTCTGATATTAACTTGGTATCTATTTGTTTATTTACAATTTTGCAAAAAATACAATCGCTCATAGCTTTTACCAACCTTAATTTATACTACTTATACTGCTCATTTGAGCTAGGATACCTAATAGTATAATAATATAAATAAAAAATTATGTAATGGGCATAGTTGGCGCAAGGTAGTTAGTATATTGATTAAAAATTTCAATAAAAAACAAAATAAATGATTGAAAATTTTTTTTGACCGTGGATAATAATTATACTACTCTTTGATTAAACTTTTAGTTAATCATTTGGAGATAGCACAATTAAATAGCATGGGCGAGTGGCGAAATGGTAGACGCGCTAGTCTTAGGAACTAGTAGGTAACCCCTGTGAGAGTTCGAGTCTCTCCTCGCCCATATATTTTAAACAGATTGAATCCTTATTCTAATTGAAGAAAGAGGATTTTATTTTTTTGTTTATAATTTTTCTTTTGTTGAATAAATAAGAGTTTTTATTATTAAATTATGGACTATAGGTTTATAATAGAAAAATTTTACGGATGTATAAAAGGCAGCAGGATAGATTAATAAATTAAGAATGCTTCTCTATCTTACTCTATTAAAGCCCTAGTTGCAAAGGAGCCTTCAGCAGGCACTGCATCATTTGTTGTTATGACAAATCGATACTGATCCCTAAATGCATTTTCTTCGTCAGAAGACTGATTTGGACCATTGTCTCCATTCACATCCACTATCACCCTACATGCTGAACCCTCCCAGGTTCTATCAGCTATATCAGTTGTTTCACAATTGCTTCCTAAGAACGTATAAGACATAGAATCAGTCGTATAAACTACATTATTACCTCTTGTTCTTATTGCATTTAAATCCTCTTTAAAAAGATCCGCAAGGTCTTTTTGGCTACTCACACCTGTAACTAGCTGCCCCGTTCTTAACATTCTAAAACGTATGGCACTATTTAAAGTAGCAGAGGCTTTTCTAACAGATGACTTATACTGTGCAGTTCCCACACTATTTAGAATTGCAGGTATTGCTAATGCAGCGACAACGCCAAGCACTGTTAAGGTAATAAGCACCTCTGCTAAAGTAAAACCTTTTTTTGTCATAAATTTCACCTTTAATATCAATAAAATTCATCATTGCTATATTAATGTATTATACATTATTGTTTTCAATAAAGATAGATAAAAAACCTTTTTTATAAAACTAAACCCCTGATTAATGGTTCAGAGGTTTAGTAAAGTTTATTTATTTAATGATCAATAAAAATTAGTTATCATCATCATCATTAGCTGCTGCTGGAGCCTCACCAATTATAGCATCCACAGCCTGTGAACCAGCTCGTGGCAATACAGACATACTTGTTATAACAAAGTTATATCTGTCACGGAAAGCAGCAGGGGCATCATCAGAATTTTGGTTGGGACCTTGATCTCCATTCACATCCACTACTACTTGACAGGGAGCATTAGCATTTAAGTTAGCGTTAGGACCTGCTTCTCCACAAACTCCAGTACGTGCAAATGTAAATGACATACCATCAGATGTGAAAATTGTATTACCATCAACTCTTATTACATTTAATTCTGCAGCAAAGTAGTCTCTTAATGTTGGACTGTCTGAAACCGCTGCATCAGTTACAAGTACGTTAGCTCTAGCTCTTCTCATCTGTAAAGCCTGATTCAAGGTAGCAGAAGCTTTTCTCACTGAAGACTGAAATCTAGCATTTCCAATGTTGTTCAAAAGTGCAGGTATTGCTAGCGCTGCTACAACACCAATAACGGTTAACGTAATTAATACCTCTGCCAGGGTAAAACCTTTTCTTACTGATTGTTTCATGTGCTCACCTCTTCTATCATTCTATTATTAACTCTTACCAACTTAAGTTAAAATTTATCATATATTATTAATCCATGAAATAACCCGTTAGGGTGATAAGAATACAAAACATATACCAAAGTATGAAAAAACAGCAAAAACACTAACTAAAAGTTATCTATTTTATTAAAATTTATTAAATACTTAAGTGATTTTTTAATGAATTATGAAAGGACGTTAATTTTCAATACGCAATAAATAGTATTTTTACAAAAAATACAAATAAAATTAATTTTTGATAAATGAATTAACAACATAACTTGCAAGCATATAACCTGCAACAGGCGGCACAAACGGACAGCTACCAGGAGAAATCTTTTTTATTTCTTTTTTTTCGCCATTATTGTCAATATATTCCATTGTGGACTCAATTTTGTCTAGCGCAGAAGGTTTTTCTGTGCTTGCGACCACTGGAAGATTTGAGACTATATTTCTGTTTTTTAGGCGATACTTGACGTTTTTGGCAAAAGGGCATTTTTTGGTGTTTATTTCTGAGATATCTGCAATATAAAGCTGCGTAGGGTCAACTCTATTACCGGCACCCATTGAGCTGATAACTGGAATATTTTTATTTACACAGGTTTCTAGCAGTTCTACTTTTGCTTTTAAACTATCAATGGCATCAATAACAAAATCAACTTTGTCTGTAAAAATTAAATCATTTATTTCCGGTCTGTAAAAATCATGGATACAGTTTACTTTTATATGTGGATTTATTTGATTAATTCTTTCTTTCATAAGATCAACTTTTGACTTGCCAATATCAGGAATCAAAGCTAAAAGCTGTCTATTTATATTTGAAGCAGATACAGTGTCAAAATCTATAAAGGTTAAAGCACCAACACCACTTCTAGCTAAGGCTTCGGCTGCGTAAGAGCCAACACCACCCAATCCAAACACAACCACATGTTTGCTAAAAAGCTTTTGCTGAGCTTCTGCACCCCAGAGTAGCTCATTTCTTGCGTATATTTCTTGCAAATTTATATTAGTCATACTTCTAAGCTTGTAGTTCAGCCAACTTTTTATAAAGTTCTTTTTCTTCTTTACTTGGCTCGGATGGTATAGTTATCTTCACCTTTGCGATATGGTCACCATGACCACCGCCTTTTTTAGGTAGTCCAAGGTTTTTTAACCTTAGCATTTTACCGGACTGAGTACCTTCGGGTACTGTGACTTTTACTACACCTTGCAAGGTTTTAACCTCACTAACCGTACCTAGTACAGCCTTAGGTGCAGGGACTTCGAATTCTGCTATGATATCAGAGCCATCCACCTTGAAATTAGTTTGATCCTTAAACCTTACAACTAAATAAAGATTACCTTTGTTACCGTAGTTATCAGCCTTGCCCTCACCAACTAAACGAATTTTTGCGCCTTCTTTTATGCCAGACGGGATTTTTACGTTTAGGGTTTTGGAAACTGAAACTACACCACTGCCACCACAATGATAACATCTGCTGCCAGGACCTGAACAGTTTGTGCATTTATCGATATAGCTTACTTTTACAGGCTTATTGCCATCAAGCATTAAATCATCAAAATTTAAGTATAAATCTTGTGTTATATCCAGATTTTCTTTTTTATGATGTTTTTCAGGAGGGTGAGGCCTGGAGCCTGCTCTTGAAGATCTGCGGTGAGTTCTTCTTGTTGAGGGGCCAGCCTGTTGCTGCATAAAATCACCGAATATTGAGCTAAAGAAGTCACTGAATCCGCCCAAGTCACCCAGGTCACCAAAGCCACCCATATTATCAAAGTTTATATTAATGTTTTCATAGCCTGGAGGCGGTGTAAAGTCCATTCCTTGTTGCCAGTTGGAACCCAGACTATCGTAACGCTGTCTTTTTTGCTGGTCGGACAAGACTTCGTAGGCTTCATTTATATCTTTAAATTTCTGGTCAGCATCAGCAGATTTGTTTACATCAGGGTGATGCTTTCTTGCTTGTTTTCTAAAGGCTGACTTTATTTCTTTATCTGTGGCGTTTTTGGATACGCCTAGTATTTCGTAATAATCTTTATATTTCATATTTTTTAATTTTTCTAAAATTCTCGCGTACTATACGTTTTATTTTAGTACAAATTTACAATCTATTTGTTTAAATTAAACTTTTTTTTATATTTCTATTAATTTAACGAAGTTTATTATTCTTCTGTGTTATCAATTTTTTGCTCATCGTTTTGAATTAAACGCAAATGCCTTACATGCTCTTTATAGAATCCGCAATTTGTAACGTACATAACACCATCGAGAGTTACCACTCCCATACCAAGTGCTTGCAGCAATGGACATGCCACGCCCTTAACAAAGTTGCTGCAGGTCATACATTGATCTTGTTTTTCTACAAATACGCTACCGTCTTCAAAATACATTATACAGCCTTATAAAATTCTATTTATTATAAATGTTTTCACTGCTTATTAATTAAGCTTTTGAGTTTGTATATCTTTAATTTAATTATAAAACAAAAAAAGTCTTATTTTTATTGCTGCCTTAAAATCATTGTTGTTAAGGAAGATAACCAGTTACTCAATTATAAACTCTATCGTGACATTTGCATTAATATCAACATTACCGGGAGCTATTGGAGTTGAAGATTCTCTGCTTTTTCCCAATGCCATTGTATCGTATTGCATAGGCCTATAATAACCTTGAGAAGCATTAACGCTTTTTATTCCGCTAATTTTCACACCTAAAGCATCGGCTATTGCTTCTGCATCTCCTTTTGCCTTTTTTGAAGCTTTTGCTAAAACTTTTTGATATAGCTTCTCATTATTATCAATAACAAAGTTTATATTATTTACGTTATTGGCTCCATTTTCTATTGAAACATCAATAATTTTGCCAATTTTATCTATTTGTTTTGTTTTTACAATAATACTATTATTAACATTGTATCCTGTTATTGTACTTCTTTTGTCTCTTTTATCCCAAGTTTTTATAGGCCTTATTGAAAATGAGGATGTTTTTATTGAGTCTTTTTCATCTTTAATTAGCTCTTTTAAGGCGCTTATAACTTTATTCATTTTTTTGTTGTTTGCTTGCAGCGCAGTTGGCACCTTTTTATCTTCTGTTTGCACTGCTAAAACTACTACTGCTGTATCCGGGTCAAATGATTCTGATGACTTTGCAGTGATTTTTATAGTATTTTGTCTATTTTGCTCTATTGCTAGCGCTGGGTTTAGAACTGAACATAACAATATTAAAACAATAACGACTAAATTCATGGTTAATTTTTTCATTAAATTATCCCCTTTGTATTCTTCTTTCCTAATCTTTATTATAGATTAAATTCGGGAAGATTTCTTGATTAATAATTAAAAAAAATTATCTTTTAGATTAAAAAAAAATAGAATTTAAAGTTTGTTGGAGATATAATAGATATCTAGCGGATTTAGTTTAGTAAAGTTTGATTATGAGTACAAAAAATAAAGTTAGTATATTAGAAGAATTTAATCTATCTATTAAAAAGTTTTGCAAATGCAGTGATTTGTTTTTAGAAGGCAGGACTTATTTTGACAGTTGCTCTGAGGATATATTAGAAATTAATGATAATAGTATTATTGCTACGATTAACGAAAGTAATGCACAAATAGATATATCTTTCGAGCTAGAAAAATTTAACGCCGATCAGGTAAATAAAATAAAGGAAATACTGGATTTAAACCCGGTAATGGCATCAGAACTTGCTTCAAAGCATTTATCTGAAGCATTGTTAGAAAAACTGGAAAAAGAACACATTAATTTATTTGGAATTGAGATAGTAAATATCTCTACAAACTGTGATTGTACTGAAGGCCATTGCTGCAAGCATGTTATAACATCGTGTTTACAGTTAGCTAAAAAAGTAGAGAATAATCCGTTTTTGATCTTCAACTTAAAAGGAATTTCTCAAGCCGCATTTTCTGAGCTGCTGAATCAGCATTCAAGCAATGAAGAAAGTTTAAACAAAAACCTTGTTAATAAATTTCAAAGTTTGGACAATATTGATAATACATTTGAAGGCAGTATTCAGGACAATGAGTTTCCTGATATTAACTTACCCGAGTTTGACTATGAATCATTTATTAACCTATTGCCTGCAAACCCTTTGTTCTATGAAAATAAAGAATTTAAAAGCACATTATCAAATATTTATTCACTAGTAATTCCAGAGATAGATGCTATTTTTAACAAGAATTTATCTTATAAAGTAAGAAATACTCATTTTTATTTATATTTTGATGAAACAAATACACTAAAAATTTTTGTAACTCCATCAAATTATTTTATTTTATATCTTAAAAACAAAGGTTCAAGAGTAAATTATTCTGAGGATAAGCTTTTAGTACCTGTAATGAAGGATTCTAAGATTGAATTTGAGCCTAAATATGGTGTAATCATTGATATTGATTTATTTATAGACTATTTTATAGATTTCTATACACTTGAAGACAAATCAAATATTTCTGATTCGACATACTTTTTTGATTATACGGTTCATCTTATTAGAGAAATTGTAAGATCTGCGCATTTTCTACCGGACACTATATCTGATGATGATGCAAGCTTTTATATAAGATATGTTCCGTTGGTCGATAATTCTGAAATTACTACTTTAATTAAAGATTATAAAAACTTAATGCCATTAAACATTGCATTTAAACATAATCAAGAAGCTGTATTAAAGAAAAGTGCTTATTTTGATGTTTTATCTATATTTTTGACTGGAGTTATAAAGAAAATTCTATTTTTAAAAAGTGCTAAGCTCAAAAAAAATGAAGCAGCAACTATATTTGCGAAAAATTTGAGCTTTAAATCTACTACTAATGACGGTAAAAACATACAAAAAAGCATCTCTAATTGGTTGAACAGATTACATATCAAAAATAAAAACGTATCACCGGCTATTAGAATAGAATCAGCTTCTGATGATAAGTTTGAAGTATATATTGATATTATTGATAAAACCAGCGTTCAATCAAATTCTGCACCTTTATCAGCTATATTTGCCGAAACTGAGAAAGAGCTGTTTAATTATGATATTGAAAGCTTAAAGCCTGATATTTTAAGGCAAATTGATTCTGCGGCTGACTATTTGCCAATATTAAAAGAGATATCTAACTCTAAAGGGTTAAAAAAAGTTGTTATAGACTCTAAAGGAATAGAAGAATTTATTTTAAAAACTTCCAGTTTGCTTAATGACCTTGGCGTATATACTTTTATACCTAAGGAAATAAAAAACTTTGTTAGTCCTAAAATATCAGTAAAGGCAAATTTGAAGCAAAACGTACAAAACGTTAATTATCTTTCTTTATCAGATATTCTTGATTTTTCTTATGAAATCGCTTTAGGCGATAAAACAATTACTAAGGACGAATTCTTGCAATTGGTTGATAATAATGAGGGTATTGTCAAATTTCAGGACAAATATTTGCTCATCAACCAAGAAGAAGTTAATGATATAATAAAAATCCTGCAAAGGCCTAAGCCTAAATTAAGCTCTATGGAAGTGCTTCACTCATACTTAACCAATGATTTTGATGATTATTATTTTAATTATGATGAAGCATTAGAAAAAGTTATTAACAACATTACAAAAATAGAAGACGTTAACCTGCCAGAAAAACTAAATGGAACACTAAGAGCTTATCAAGAACGTGGCTTTAAATGGTTGTACTCAAACTCAGCAAAAGGCTTTGGGTGCTGTTTGGCTGATGATATGGGTCTTGGTAAAACTATTCAAGTTATTGCTTTGCTCCTTAAAATAAAAGAGGAAAATCAACTAACTGCACCGGCTCTTGTTATATGTCCAACAACACTGGTTGCTAACTGGTATAAAGAGCTTGAAAAATTTGCACCGTCACTAAATGCATATATATATCACGGTATTGATCGAACTATGCCGGAGGATCAAGCTGATATAATTATTACAACTTATTCTACTCTTAGAATGGACATAGATAAGTTTAAAGATAATGAGTGGAAGTTTGTGGTTATAGATGAAGCTCATAACATTAAAAATGCTTCTACTGCACAAACTCAGGCGGTTAAGTCTTTAAAATGCAATAATAAAATTGCATTAACCGGTACACCTGTTGAAAACAAACTGTCCGAATTGTGGAGCATATTTGACTTTGCCAACAAAGGCTATTTGAAAGACCTAGGGGTCTTTCAAAAATGCTATGGTGTGCCAATCGAAAAATTTAGAGACAAAGAAAAAATTGAAAAGCTAAAGCTAGCTATTTCACCATTTTTGATAAGAAGGGTGAAAACTGATAAGTCAATAATTAGTGATTTGCCGGATAAAATGCTTTTTGACGAGTATTGCTATTTAACAGAGAGCCAAGCTGCACTGTATGAAAAAGTAATACAGTCTATTATGGATCAAATTTCTAAATCTAGCGGTATTGAAAGACGTGGCTTAATCTTTAAGTTAATCACTGCTCTTAAGCAAATATGTAACCATCCTTTGCAGTACACTAAAGATAAAACCGCAGATCTTATGAAAGAACATTCGGGCAAGGCTGAAAAAGCAATGTCTATTATGGAAAATATTTTGGAGCAAAATGAAAAAGCATTAATTTTCACGCAATATAAAGAAATGGGCTTTTTGCTTGAAAAAATGATTCAAAAAGATCTTGGTCACACTGCAGACTTTTTCCATGGCGGGCTTACCAGAAAACAGCGTGATGGAATAATCGATACATTCCAAAACGAAAACAAATCAAATATTTTAATTATTTCATTAAAAGCTGGTGGTACCGGTTTAAACCTAACCGCTGCAACAAATGTTTTGCATTATGACCTATGGTGGAATCCGGCTATAGAAAATCAGGCTACTGACAGGACATATCGGATTGGACAGACTAAAAATGTTATAGTCCATAGGATGATTACGCTTGGAACATTTGAAGAAAAAATTGATGAGATAATTAAATCGAAAAGAGAGCTTGTAGATTTGACCATTTCCAGTGGAGAAAAGTGGATTACTGAACTTACTGATGGTGAATTGAAGCAAATATTTTCTCTTACATAAAATTCATATTAAATTTTGCCATAGTATTACTTTTATTTGTTGATCATGATAATATTGAAATAAAATTTCCATAAAATAGGAGTAACACAAAAACAAAATGAAAAAATTTGGAAAAACACTACTAAAAGTAGCGATTTGTTTATCGCTTTGCCATATTAATGTGGTTAAGGCCAAGGATATTTCATTTGACTATATCTTAGCCAAAACTCTTGAAAATTCTTATGATTTAAAAATGGCTGATATTAATATAAAAATCAGCAAGCAGAATGTAAAAGAGGCTAAGCTGGAGTATTTGCCTACGTTAAATACTTATACAAACGCAGAATACTCTATGGATGTGGATCAAAATAATCCATTTACATTTGCAACTGTTGGAGATAGAGTATTAAACTCTAATACTAGGCACCAAGACTTGATTGCATTGAATCTTTCTTATAACCTTTTTGACTTTGGTATTAGAGGGAATAAGGTTAAGATAGCTAAAAAAGACGTTAGCTCCAAAGAATTACAGCTTAAAGTTAACCGTAGAGATACAGCAATGCAGCTTGTTGAGCTATATGCAAATACACTGATTTGCTATAAGGAAATTGCTGCAAACAAAAAAGTCATGCCTGTATACAAAAAAGTATTTAGCCTAAAAAATAGATTATATGAAAATGGTCTGGTTTCAAAAATTGAAATAACAGAAAATGCAATAAAGTTGGCCAGAACCGTTGATAGAATTGACAATTTACAAATTAAAATGAGAAACTTTTTGTCTGATCTATCTTTTTACACAGGTGAGTCTTATGATGATGAAGATACAAAACTTCTAGGGTTTGAAAAAGTTGAGCTGCCAAAGGAGTTTAATCATGAGAACATGCCAGATTTTAAGATTTATAACCTTGAAATAGACAAGAAGGAAAAAGAACTTTCTATTATAAAAAGAGAAAATTTACCGATGTTCGGTATTTACTCCAAGTATAACCTTTATGGATCAAATAAAAACAACCCTATAAAATCCATTAGTGACTTGACAGATAGAAGTTTGGCATTTGGCATAACAGCTGTATTAACCCCAACTAACGTTTTTAAAAATTTTAATAGTCAAAAAAAGTTAAAGCTGGAAATTCAAAAGCTCTCTTTGCAAAAAGACAAAAGAATGACTGAGATTCAAACTGAATACCATAAGTTATCCACAAATGCCAAGGCTTATGAGAAAGTTTATCAAAACAAAATTAGCCTGCTCAAACAAGTTGAAGCAAAGCTAAGCATGATGAAAGATCTTAAGGATAATGAGTTATTGAATCAGTGTACTCTACTTGATCAGCAGGCAGAAGTAACCTTGCAGGGATTTGATACAGAAAAGTCACAAATACAGCAGGCTACAAACTCTAAAAAAATGCAGATTATGTCAGGTGAGTATTTCTTAGAAAACTTGTAGAGATGGTTGTTTATCATCGCTATGTCGATTAATATATATTTTCATAAATCAACCCGATCGGGTTGATTTATGTATAAAATAGAAAAAAATACAACAAATCGTCCCGTTCGGGTTGATTCTAAAATCTAGTTAAAAAGTATTTTTGAGTTAGTATATATTTATAGAGAAATATGCAATAAACAAAAAAATAAAGGGATTATAAAGGGTAAAATCATTTACCAATAAAAGGGCAGCGGGTGGGAGTAAAGATAAAAATCAATTGTTACATACATAATGAAAAAAAGAAGGAATATAATGTCTAGAGTTGTTGAAGTTTTTACAGGCGCATACACAAGCGGAAAATCTGAAATATCTATAAATAGAGCACTAGCTCTAAGCAAAATACAACATCCGGTAACTCTTGTAGATTTAGACACGGTAGAGCCGGCTTATACTTTAAGGCCTATAAAAAATGATTTAGAAAAACTTGGCATCAAAGTTATAACACTCGTTGATGCTTTTGGTCTAGGAGAAGCCGGAAATGTTATAACCGGTGAGCAAAAAACATGCCTGAGTAATCCTGGTACTATTGTTGTCGATGTAGGCTATGGCGTAGGCGGGCTCGATATTTTAGAAGTAATAAACGGCATTGATGAAGAGGAAAATCTTAAGATATATATTGTTATAAATGCATCAAAGCATGAAACATCTACAGTAGATAATATTGTAGAGTATATAAAATGGAGTGAAGGCTCTGGTAATCGTAAATGGAAAAAATTTAGCGGTATAATTAGCAATACACACTTTGGAGATGAGACAGAAGTCCAAGATGTAGTAAAAGGTTATGAAATAACTAAACAAGCTGCTAAAAAACTTGAATTGCCAATTATTGCAATCGCTGCATCTAAAAAAGTATACGAGCAAATTGGATCTGATACTTATGATAACTTGCCAATTTGGCCATTGAACAGATATATGCCCAAAGCACTATGGTAAAATTAGGCAAAAAATATACAAATAAACAGGCAAGCCAGTTTATTTTGCCTGTTTTTTTATATAAAAAATTTTAATTTTTATAATGTTTTAAATCTGCTGCCTGGTTTTTCTGGACTGCTGCCCTGCCGGCACAACGGACAATTATCAGGAGAATAAATTACAGGCTCCATCTGTGTAAGAGACTTAATGTCCAAATATGTATTGCCACATGATCTATCAACAATACAGCCATAACCAACAACTTTTGCGCCAAGGCTTTCTAAAGCTTTTGTTGTTTCTATTGCTGATTTAGCTGTGGTTATAACATCTTCGATTATTATAACTCTTTCACCTGGTTCTAACTCAAAGCCTCTTCTTAATGTCATTGCACCGTCTTTTCTTTCGGTAAAAATAGACTTTTTATCCATTGCTTTACCAACTTCATAGCCGATAATCACGCCCCCTAAAGCAGGCCCTACAACAGCATCTATCGAATCTTTATTAAATTTTTCTGCGAGCATTTTAGCGGCTAATTCTGCATACTTGGGATATTGCAACAACTTGGCGCACTGAAAGTATTGATTGCTATGATTGCCTGAGCTTAGTTCAAAATGTCCCTTTAGCACTGCCTGGGTTTGCTCTAGTAATTCTAATATATCCTGCTTATTCTCAATCATTGTCTTCTCCTGTTAAAAACACTCTTTTAGACTTGTTTTATTATTTTTTATTAAAATATCTGCTAGATCATCAACCAGCTGCTCGCTTATAGTTGGATGAGTAAAGTTAGCTGTGCCTATTTGTACAGCATTTGCACCTACTGATAAAAACTCTAATACATCTTGCACGTAAGTAATGCCACCCATCCCTATAATTGGAATATCTACAACAGAGCGAATTTCGCTTATAAAGTTAAGCGCAATAGGTTTTATAGTAGGCCCTGAGAGTCCGCCTTGTATTGTAGTTTTTTCAAATTTGTTATTATTGTAATTTAAGCGAATATGCATGGCTTTTACTGTATTTATTGCAGAAATAGCATCTGCACCTGCTTTTTGCACGAGTTGCGCCATTTGTGCAGGGTAAGAAATATTTGAGGTTAATTTAACAATTAGTGTTCCCTCGTATGCTTCTCTTACATTTGAAACTAGTCTGTATAAAGTATCAGGATCTTTACCAAATTCTAAGCAGCCATCTTTAACATTGGGACAAGATAAATTTAACTCAATTGCTTCTATTGAATTATCTTGGCATATTTTTGCCAGTTGTACATAGTCTTCTTCTGAAGAGCCGGCTATATTTATAATAAAACTAATATTTTTTTCTTTTAATATTATTGGCAGTTTTTTCTCTAGAAAAGGGTAAATTCCCATATTTTCCAAGCCAATACGGTTAATTAACCCATTGGTTACATCTTGTACTCTTGGCTGAGGATTGCCTTTTCGAGGTTCTAGCGTAATCCCCTTTGTTACTATTGCACCTAAATTTGAAACCTTTATATATTCGTCAAATTCATCTGCATATCCAAAAGTGCCTGATGCGGTTATTATAGGATTTTTCAACTTCATTTTGCCAATATTTACAGACAAATCAATATTTTGTTTTACTCCCATACTATAGTTCTCCCGTCAAAAACCGGTCCATGTTTACAGATTCTTTTCTTAACGAGTGTTTCAGGATTATCTACATCTTTTGTATCTATTGAGCAGCCCATGCAGACACCTACAGAGCACGCAAAAAAGCGCTCAATTGCAACTTCTATACAAAGATCTAGTTCCTCTGCAATTTTTGCTGCTTTTTGCATTACAGGGTCTGGGCCGCATGTATAAATTTTTTCTATTTTATCTTTTTCTATATATTCTTTAATATAATCAACTATACTGCCTTGTTTACCGGATGTTCCGTCATCTGTAATTAAAACAGCTTCGGGAAAACCGGCTAAACCGATATCAATATTAGAATGAAATCCTGCAAGGAAGGTGTATGGTATACTTTGTTCTTTAAATCTTTGCGCTAAAAACATCATAGGGCCAACACCTACACCTCCGCCTATAAAGAGAGATTTTTTATTTTCTATGCAAAAAGCACTGCCTAGAGGGCCGATATAGTTGACTTGTTGCCCTTCTTTAAGATTTTCTATATATTTTGTTCCTTCGCCTCTTACTTTATATATAATCTCAAAATAGTTATCTTGGGCAAAAGCTACACTGAAAGGTCTTCTAACCACTAAGTTACTGCACAGTATAGATATAAACTGACCCGGTTGCGGTTCTATCAAATCTTTTTCAGATTCAACACAAAGTCTATAAGTATTATGAGAGACTTTGTGATTTGCTTTTACTGTTGCAAGGGTAGCTTTTTTAACTAGTTTAGTCATAGTTGCATTCATTTTTGTTTACCTGATTTATTATACTAATATTATTTTATTAAAAAAGAAAAGAAATATAAATTTACTTATGTTCTATACAATATACTACCTCTAAAATAGTCTGGGGGTAATAAAATTAAAAAGGAGGCATTACACCCCCCTAAAATAACTTTAAACCCAAAAGAATATTTATTTAAGTTAATTTTTTATTGCTTGCTTACTAAATTGTTTGAATTTTAGATTATCAAGGTGTGAATGTCAATAAGAAAAATATACATTTATAAAATAACTAAACAAAACTTAAAAAATAACTCGCATTAATAAAAAGTACTAAAATTTTCTTGCTAAAATACTAACTAAGGAGTTGTTACAAAATAAATTTAGATTGAGAAGAGGAGTAAAAATGCAGAAAAAAATTATTTCTTTGTTGCTTTTAATGTTATTTTCATTGACATTTATGGCACCGACCAATTGCGTATTGGCTGAGAATAATAAAAGCAACAAAGCCACTCAAGAGGAAATACTAGAACAGAGCCCATCAATACTAAAAGAAAACCTGCTGGTCTCTATAATTTCACTATTTGGACATGAAAAGGCGCCGGAAATATACGAACAAGTATTAAAAATGGCTGAAAAAACCTATAATGAAAGAAGCGAAAATTTAAAAATTCAAGATAATAAAAGAGCTTTTGACTGGTACAAAGACGAAATAATTTATACGTTTTACGCTGATCAATTTGGTGTAAAAAAAGCAGGTAGAACAAATAAGTTTAAAGACCTTATTGGTATGCTTGATTATCTTGAGGATTTAGGGGTTACAACCCTTTATATCTTACCGTTTATGGAGTCTCCTATGGGTGATGCCGGCTTTGATGTAAAAAATCCAAAAGATGTTAGAAAAGATCTTGGTGGAATGAAGCAATTTGAAAAATTTGCTAAAGAAGCCCGAAAAAGAGGCTTTAAATTAAAAGCTGACTTGGTATTAAATCATTTTTCAGATCAGCATGAATGGTTTCAGGAGCTTAAAAATGGTAAACTAGAGAACTTAAACTACTTTGTTTACAGAGAAACTCCTCCTAAATATAAAAGATATTTTGCTGACAAAAAGGGCGTATTTATAGACTATTATGAGGATAACGGTCTAACCTCAACAAGAAGATTAATATTCCCTGAAATGTGCGAGAATAATTATCGCAAGCAAACCATTAACAACAAAGATTATTATTTTTATCATACTTTTTACCCGTTTCAGATGGATATAAACTGGGAAAATCCCGATGTTTTATATTACGTGTTGGAAACCATGTCTCAGTGGGCTAATTCTGGCATAGACATCTTTAGATTAGATGCTACGCCTTATTTTATAAAGGAAGCTGGCACAAGCGGAGCTAATCATCGAAAAACTCATTATGTTTTAAATATTTTAAGCTCGTATATGCAAATGGTGGCACCTCGAACAGTTCTTCAAGCTGAGGCTGCTTCTGAAGAGGTAAAAAAATATTTTGGAAAAGAGCAGACTTTAAAAGATAACTATGTAAGAACTAACGAAGTTCAGATAGCTTATAACTTTCAATATATGACAGCTTTATGGACAACTATGATTGCTCAGGATAATAAATTTTTCTGGGAAACAGTAGATTCTATACCTAAAGTACCTGATTCAACTGCATGGGGTATGTTTTTAAGGGTTCATGATGAAATAACTCTTGAGATAGCAGATCCTCAAACAAGAGAAATAATCTACAATGAACTTGTAACAAAGGGACAAGAATTCCGTAAAGGTTTTGGTGTAAGTGGAAGAATGGCTAACTTTTTAGAAAATAATCCACAGAGAATACATCAAGCGTTTTCTATTTTATTCTCTATGCCTGGTATTCCAATAATATATTATGGTGATGAAATTGGAGCTCAAAATAATTTTAAATTCGCTAAAAAATTTGCTAAGCAACGCGAAAATACACAGAAAAAACTTGGCAATGCCTCAAAAGTTGTAAGCTACTATGACAGTCGTGATATTAACAGAGGTCCGGTACTTAAAAAGGCGTTCTATAAAGCTATGAAAAAACCTGAAAGCTTCTCTGGGCAGATATATAGCTGGACTAAATATCTAATCCAAAAAAGAAAAGACTATCCAATAATAAGAAAAGGAAGCTTGACACCTATTGATTCTGATAAGAATAACATATTCTCTTATATTAGAAGCTATAAAGATGAAAATGTCTTGGTTATTAACAACCTTGCAAATGCTAAAAACACCGCAGAGTTAACACTTCCTAAGAATTTAAAAAGTGATAGTCAATCTTATATTGATATACTTGGAGATAAAAAGGTTAACGTAATACATGACAGTAATAAAATAAAAATTCACTTAAAACCATATCAATCACTATGGATTAGGTTATAAAACATATAAAAAATACAGGAGCTGCGACTAGTTTAGCAGCTTCTTTTTTATGAAATTAATCTAATTTAACAAAGAAAAGTTTTTATTCTTTACTTACATTTCCTTCGTTAAATAAGATATTCCTAATATCTTTATATTCATTGATATATTCAGATTTTTGCTGATTAGTATCTGTATCCGGTTGACTCTTTTCTGAACTCTTTGCCTCTATTTTGGCTAACATGTCTTTTAGAAATTGTTCATAATCATCGTTTGCTTTGTTTTTTGCTTGAACCTGCAGAGTCGTTGAATAAAAGATCGCGATTAAAAATATTATTAAAAATCTTATGATCATAAATATAAAATGCCTTATAATTAACGACAAAAAAAAGGTCTTATTTCTTTGTCGTCAGTTTAAAGAAAATCTTTAGGGTATTTAAAATTTTTTTTTGTATTTATTAGATAGATATTTATAAGAATCATAATCTAATGTCATGAATCGATAAAAAAGCCTTTTCTGCAGTTATTTTTTCATGATCCTTATAATCAGTTTGATAAAATGTGGTATTTATAATATTATTAACGAGATTCCATAAATACATGCTTATGGGATAATATAAATAAACGAAATAGAAATATTAAGCTAAATATAATAAATTCAAGTTTATTAAGTATAATTATTAGTAAATAAAAAGAGGTAAAGTTAACCAATGAAGATTGTAGTTTGCGTAAAGCAGGTTCCCGACACTTCTGAAATTAAATGGACAGAAAACAACACAATGGTTAGAGATGGTGTTGAAAGTATTATGAATCCATTTGACGGATACGCAGTAGAAACTGCAATTAAATTAAAAGAAAAATATCCTGATGTAACAGTTACTATTGTTACAATGGGTCCCCCACAAGCAAAAGATGTTCTTAAAAGAGCTGTTGCAATGGGTGCAGATGACGCCATTTTAGTATCTGACAGAAAATTTGCAGGATCTGATACAGTTGCAACTAGTCGTACACTGGCAAAAGCAATTAAAGAAAAAGTAGGGGATGTTGATTTAATTATTTGTGGACAATTTGCAATAGATGGAGATACAGCACAAACCGGACCTAGTATCGCAGAGCACTTAAGTTTACCACAAATTACCTATGTAAAAGAGGTTTTATCCTGCGAAAATAAAAAATTAGTGGTTAATAAAGAAATAGAAGAAGGTATACAAAAAGTAGAGTGCAGTTTGCCTGGTTTAATTTGTATGCAAAAGTGCGATTATGAACCAAGAAGACCTCTTATTAGAGGTGTGATAAAATCAAACAGGATTGATATACCTGCTTATGGATTTGAAGATTTAGGACTTGATGCTTCAGAAGTTGGTATTAAAGGTTCTCCTACCTTTGTATCAAAAGCCTTTAGACCTCCGGTTAAAGAATCAGGGGAAATAATCAATACACCTGACAAAAAAGAAGCTGTAGAGATTCTTGTTAAAAAATTAAAAGAAAAACAAATATTAGTGTAACAGGAGGTTTATGATGACTGTAGATTTATCTTCATATAAAAATATCTGGGTTATGGCAGAAGTCAATGTGGACAACAAACTTACAGGAGTAACGTTTGAACTGCTTAGTGAAGCCCAAAAATTAGTTGAAAAACTTAACGGTGAGCAAGTTTGTGCATTATTAATAACAGATAACAGAGATGTAAATCCATTTATAAAAGAGCTTTCCGAAGGGGGAGCCGATAAAGTTTATTTAGCTCAAGATGATGCGCTAAAAGACTATTCAACAGATTTGTATACTAAAGTTGCTTGTGATGCAATTTTAGAGAAAAAACCATCAATCGTGCTTGTTGGTGCAACTACAATTGGTAGAGACCTTGCGCCAAGGATTTCTTCCAGGTTAAACACTGGATTAACAGCAGACTGTACTGAGCTTGATATTAACGAAAAAGGCTTACTGGCTGCAACCAGGCCAACTTTTGGTGGAAACTTAATGGCAACAATTCTTTGCCCCAAAACAAGACCTCAAATGGCTACTATAAGACCAAACGTCTTGCAGGCTACTGAGAAAAACTTGTCTAACATTGCTAAAATTGAAAAGATTGAAGTAAAAGTTGATGGAGTTGAATCAAGAACAAAAATACTAGACTTCCTTGCAACTGCCAGTACCCTAAAGTGTCACACAAGGATTGAAGAAGCTGATATAATAGTATCTGGTGGTAGAGGCTTAAAAAATAGTGAAGGCTTTAAATTGTTAGAAAAATTAGCTAAAGCATTAGGCGGTTCTGTAGGCGCTAGTCGTGCTGCTGTTGATGCAGGATGGAGATGTCATTCTGAGCAAATAGGACAAACCGGTAAAACTGTTAGCCCTAAAATATACTTTGCTTGTGGAATATCTGGTGCTATTCAGCACTTGGCAGGTATTGGCTCTAGTGATACTATCATTGCGATAAACAAAGATCCTGACGCGCCTATCTTCCAAATTGCTGACTACGGTATTGTAGGAGACTTATTTGAAGTTGTGCCGGTTTTAACAGAAGCAATAAAAAATATGAAAGCCGATACTGCGGCAGTTAATTAGAATTTTAAAACTATTTTTTATTTATAATAAAATTAAAAGCTATTTCTCTTTGTAGGGGTAGCTTTTATTCTGTCTTATATCTATATGAAAACTTTTTATTAAGGCTATGATAAAAAATTCTTCTTTAAAAATTAAAGGCCGAGCGAGTCGGCTATGCCGACGCAAAGCGAGGCCAAAAGAAGTTTCCCCCTTGCTATGGGGATAAGGGGGTAGGTACAAAAAAATACCCGCATGTCGCGGGTAATTGAGGATAGAATTTAAATTACGGAGTTTATAGAGGAGTTTTACATTTTTTATAACACTCCTGACAGATCTTAATTGCCTACATGTTACAGAAGGTTAAGTTGAACTTTTAAATACCCTTAAGATATTGAATAGACTAACACTAGCTTTTAATTTATACCAAATAACCCTTTTCAAATAGGTAAAAATAGTTAAGAATAGTATTAAGTAGATGAATAAATGAGAAGGAAGATATTCGTGTTAGAACTAAACTCTTTTAAAAATAAATACTCAAGACTTGTTGCAATGTCTGTTTTAACATCATTTTTAGGTATACAAGCATGTGCAATATCACAAGTACTACCGGAACACGAATACAAAATTTTACCTCCGGTAGTAGATCAGAAAAGTGAGCCCCCTCAAATGTTTAACAGCGTTCATCCACCAGCTGCCGATAATCATCAACAATTCAATAACTATCAACCTAATAGTTATAATATGAATTCGCCATTACAAGGCAGAGTTGCAACAATACCTTTGGGGACTACGTTCCAGGCTATAACCAGCAATGCGATAAACTCTTATACAAACAAAGTTGGAGAAAAAATAATTGCAAAAATAGCAGAGCCTATAACCGTTAACGGTCAGATTATTATACCACCTGGCAGCGAAATAATTGGTCAGATTACTTACATTGAAAACTCCGGCAGAATAGGCAAAAATGGAGTGATGGAAGTGAAGTTTACCGGTATTGAGCTTCCTTATAGTCATAGAATACCAGTAATGGGAAAAATACTAACCATTGATAACACAGGCATCTTAAAGGGCGGTTCTGTTAAAAAACAACTTGCAAGAACTGTTAGCACAGGTGCAGTAACAACAGCAGGTGGTACACTTGCAGGCCTAGGGATAGGCAGCGTTGTAGGCGGTGCTGCAGCTACAGGCGCCGCAGTAGGAACAGCTATAGGTGGTGTTCTTGGTATTGTATTCATGTTTGCAAGAAAAGGCAAAGAAGTTGTAATACCAAGAGGAACTAAACTAAATATTGTTCTTGAGCACCCAGTTACTGTTGGAAGGTAAATCGCCTTGAATTAGATGCAAAATTTTTTAAAATTACTTAATTTATCTAAAAGAAGCCTTTATAAAATTAAATGTTTGAACTTATAATATATATAAAGAAGTTTTGTCAATCCTTCGATACGTTTAATATAAATATAAAAAAGGGGAATGATTGAAAATTATGAGAAAAATTATTATCAACGACCAAGACTTGCTAACAAGTGCTGGCCCTGAAGGTTTAGGATCAATCATTGAACAAACTGCTTGCCCTGCAGAAAATTGTGGCGGACAAGTAATATTTAGCCTAGAGCACAGAATTTCTGGTGCGGTTGCTCTATGTAACAAGTGCCAAAAAGGTGTATTTGTAAAGCAGATAAATCTTTAAAAGACTTATCTGCTTTAATTCTAAATAAATATATTTTATAAAAAAACTAGCTAATCTTAAGTAGTTCGGCTAGTTTTAGTTTTTTAATTGAGATTAAATTCTTACAACTTCTTTGCCAACAACTGGTGCTATAATACCTAGGTCGTCAACTAAAGCAGAAAATTGATCAGGATATAAAGATTGAGCGCCATCACATACAGCTTTTTCTGGACAATGATGAACTTCTATCATTACGCCATCAGCGCCAGCTGCGACAGAAGCCCTTGCCATAGGAGCAACTTTATTTCTTATACCAGTTGCGTGGCTAGGATCTACTATGACCGGTAAATGGCTTAATTTTTTAACAACAGGTATAGCAGACAAGTCTAAAGTATTTCTTGTGGCTGTTTCGTATGTTCTAATTCCTCTTTCACAGAGAATGACATTTCTATTGCCACCGGACATAATATATTCTGCTGACATTAGCCATTCTTCAATAGTAGCAGATAATCCTCTTTTTAAGATAACTGGCTTATCAATAGTACCCAGTTCCTTTACGAGATTGAAATTCTGCATATTTCTTGCGCCAACCTGTAAAATATCAACATATTTTAAGAATAGTGAAAGCTGTGAAATATCCATAATCTCTGATGCAATCAACATATCAAATTCATCAGCAACACTTCTTAAGATTTGCAAGCCTTCTTCACCTAAACCTTGGAAACTATAAGGAGAAGTTCTAGGCTTAAAAGCGCCACCTCTTAGTACAATTGGTACACCGGTTTGTTTTAATGCTGCAGCAGTATCTCTCATTCGCTCATAAGATTCTACCGTGCAAGGACCGGCTATTAAACATAAACCTTTACCGCCAATAACTTCTTTTCCTTTAACAGTTACAACGGAATCTTCTGCCTTAAATGTTCTGCTAACCAGTTTATAACTAGAGCTAATTTTTATTACTTCTTGAACTCCGTCAAGAACTTCTAAATTTCTTTTGTCCATTGACTTTCCACCAACAGCGCCAATAACTGTATTTATTTCACCTTCGGAAACATGTGCTTTAAAGCCATTATCTTCTATATAGCTAATAACAGTTTTAACTTGCCCCTCAGAAGCCTTTGGCTTCATTACAACTAGCATTTATTTATCACTCCATTATCATTGTTATTATTTTATTTAACTACAAACTATAATATACCACATAAAAACCTAAACTTAATAAGTTTTTATTTTTTTAATTTTAAATCAAATTTGGTTAAAATACTTAATAACAAAAAAATTTTTTTTAATTTTAACTTTAATAGATAAAAATTTGAAAATATGTTAACCGCATGGAATTTCTTTTATTATATTCTTATATATGCAATAAATATTTATAATAAGAGTTGAAGAGAGTTAGAGTAAAAACTACTACAAAGAGAGTTAAAAATGATTTATACAGAGTGCAGGCTTAACTCACCAATTTACATTACCTCAAGCCAAATGAACTATAATTATAAGCTTATACACAAAGGTATGTTCTATTTTATAGACAAGTACAAGCTTATTAGTGTATTGCAAAGAGTTAATCTATTAGATAATTTCTTTAATTACTTTTGTAAAAACCCTATAGAGAAATTATCCAAGTGGCTTCTTTCTAACAACATATTAAACAACAATTTTCTGGAAGAAGTTAGCCTGTACTATTTGCCTACAAATAATTCTAAAAACAGTTTTGGCAATAAAATTAATCTTTTCAATAGGGATCAAGAGCTTAATCCCCAAATTTGCCCTGAGTCAATCAAGCATTCTATAAAAGCCAGTATTATTTTTTCTAAAATCAATAAAAATTCAGACGAATTTAACGAACATGCCCAGCTATACACAGGTAAATTGTATAAAAACTTATCAGAAATAAGTGATGTGAAAACTTACTTAAGATACAAAGATTTTTATCAAAAAAATCTTCTGAAAGAAATACTAGAATCATTTCTTGTTAAAGACTTTGATGCAAAAATGTTAAACAATCTTCAATCTCTTGAATCTCTTAAAATAAAAACTAATATAGTTAATAATAATGGTTTAGCTATTTATAAAAAAGGTTACATCCAAAAAATTCAGAACAAACAACTAAAGCTAAAAGGTCTTCATATATTTGAATGTTTAGAAGCAGGCTCATCTTTTAATATTGAAGTGAGAGCTCGTCAAAATTTAGCCGGCTCAATATTTAATCATCTTATGGAAGATATAAAAGACTCTAGCTATAAACTTGCCCAAGCTAAAATCAAATTTGAAGAGGAGTATTTAAATAAAATATGCAAATTTGACAAAACATTGTTTTCTAAACATACAAACAGCAGCTATGCTACACAGCAAAGAACCAAACAGCTGTCTTGCAGCTT
Source organism: Candidatus Gastranaerophilales bacterium (assembly GCA_028277625.1). GTDB lineage: Bacteria > Cyanobacteriota > Vampirovibrionia > Gastranaerophilales > JANQFW01 > JANQFW01. The sequence goes on from JANQFW010000001.1 coordinate 31,899, forward strand.
TTTAGATTTACAATACTTCCAAATAAAAAAACAAATAGAAAGTATCAAAAGCTCTAATTTCTTATTAACTACAGATTATGCGGAGTTATTAAGTTTAATTTGTTTATTAAATTTAAATGAAGCTTCTTTAGATGAGATTAGTAAATCATTCTTTGATAAAAAACAAAACATTGAAAATAAACAGGTTGAGTTATATTATCAGCAAGATAATATGACATTTCTCTCTTGTGATTACATACATATTAATTTTTAACTTTTACTGCGAATCTTAGCCAAACTTTTTTGCAGGCTATTTATGGTCTGCATTTTTTGTCTAAATCTCAAAAGACTGCCATTATCTGGCAGCCTTTTGATTTGAATAGTTTTTTATTCTGAAAAAAATTACTTTCTTTCATTATCATTGATTAACTGATCATCATTAATCCAGCTCATCATATTTCTTAAGTTAGTTCCAACTTGCTCTATCTGATGCTTTTTATTTTCTTCCCTGGTTCTAGTAAGTGTAGGCATTCCATTATTGTTTTCTGCAATAAATTCTTTAGCAAATTCGCCGGACTGAATTTCTTCTAGAACTTTTTTCATTGCAACTTTAACTTCTGGACCTACTACTCTAGGGCCTCTGGTTACATCACCAAATTCAGCAGTTTCGCTTATTGAATAGCGCATATCAGCTATACCACCTTGGTAAATAAGATCAACTATTAATTTTAACTCATGCAGACACTCGAAGTATGCCATTTCTGGTGGGTATCCTGCTTCTACAAGAGTTTCAAATCCAGCTTTGATTAATGCTGCAGTACCACCACATAGTACAGCTTGCTCACCAAATAAATCGGTTTCTGTTTCATCTTTAAATGTTGTTTCAATTATACCAGCAGTTCCACCGCCTATAGATCCTGCATAAGCAAGTGCTACATCAAATGTATCATTAGAAGGATTTTGACCAACTGCAATTAAAGCAGGTACACCTCTACCTCTGCTATACTCAGCTCTTACAAGGTGGCCTGGCCCCTTTGGTGCAGCTATAAATGTATTTACATTTGCAGGAGGAACAATTTCTTTGTAAAGAATGCTAAATCCATGAGCAAATCCTAAATACATACCTTCTGTTAGGTGTGGTGCAATATGATTTTCATAAACTTCACGGTGTACGGTATCTGGAAGTAAAATCATTACTACATCAGCCCACTGTACAGCTTCTGCAAAAGACTTACAATCAAGGCCAGCTTCTTCAACTCTGGATTTAGATTTAGAACCTTCTCTTAAACCTACACAAACATTAATTCCTGACTCTTTTAAATTTTGTGCGTGAGCATGTCCTTGGCTTCCGAATCCTAAAACAGCAACTTTTTTAGTTAGTATAGGATTTCTATCTATGTCTTTATCATAGTATAACTTTAATGTGTTTGCAGCTTGCATTATCTAAATTCCTCCTAGTTTATTTTGTTTGTTTAATTTAAAAAATATTATTAAAAAATTTGCATTTTCTTTAAATTTAGGGCCGAGCGAGTCGGCTTTGCCCCTATGAGGGGTAAGGGGTGGATGCTTTTACTACCTACCTAAATTCATTATAAAACAAACAAGTTTTCGTGTCCGCATTGTGTGTATAATCAGTAAAAAAAATACATCATTAAAAAAGATAAAAAAAAAGACAGTATAAACTGCCTTTCCTGAAAAGAGAAAATAAATTTAGTCCAAAACAACGCTAATTTTCCATCGGCGCCTCATAAAACCCTTGTGTATTATCAAAAGCTATTTCTATAGCTTCTAGCAAAGGGGTAAATACAGACACCAAAACAGCTATTCCACAAATATAAAGAGATAAAGTTTTCATATCTCTGCCTCGCTAACTTTTCCACTAAACATAACTT
>JANQFW010000072.1 GCA_028277625.1 Candidatus Gastranaerophilales bacterium
TTATTCGAAGGTCTCCCTTAGATACCCCGTACCCTTGGGTCGGGGTGATTCATTGCTTAAGCGATTAGCTAAATGATAAACTTTTCAGACAGCCTCTTAAAAATAGCCGCTTCCCTAATGATATTTAATAGAAATAACAATAATATTAAAATTAATAAAAGTATGTTAACCCTTCAGCGAAGCTTGATACTTTAAAAATGGCTAGATTTATCTTAATATTAAATAATTTTAGAGAAAAATATAATCAATTTATGAAAAGACATTTTTCATTTATTGTTTTTTGTATGTTTATACTTTTATTTGCTTTAGCTGACTTTTTTGAAACTTTTATATATAAGGCCAGTGTATATTTTCATTTTTTAGAAGTTATTTTTTTTGTACTTATTTTAATGTTTATTATAAAATATTATGCTTTGCAGTATAAAAAAGAAAAAAAAGCAGCAGAAAGAGAGAGACGATTAAGGGAGATTGTTGAATCAATAAGAGAAACTTTTGATATTAATAAAATTAAAAGCAATATAGTGAATCAAGTAGGCAAAGCGTTTAATGCTGACATCTGTGCGATCAAGATTATGGATCCAATAAAGGGAGATTTCATTCCTATGGATGAAGCTTCAGAATACCGCTCATCTGATGATATAAAAGGTCTCTTTGGTTGTAAGTTCAAACCTCAGGTTGTTGATTATATAAGTAAAAAAGCATCGAAAGACGGTTTTATTGTATTTTCTGATAGTTCTAAATTTTTAGAAGAAGAAAATTTGATTGGAACAGAGACAGAAGAATTATTTAAATATATAGGCTTTAAATCCAGCTGTATAATCTATATTTTTTATGGCAACCAACTTATTGGAGATCTGGCAGTTCATTATACGACCAGATTTGTTGAATTTAGTCAGGAGGATTTGGACTTTCTTCAGGCTTTATCTGTTCAGGCAGGCGCAGCAATTTATCAATCTGGATTGTATGAAAAAGTTAAGCAAACAGCAAAGAGAGAGACCTTATTAAGAGAAATTATTGAATCCACTAGTACAACTTTTGATATCAATAAAATAAGAAGTAATTTAGTTAATAAAATTGGGAAAACTTTTGATGCTGACCTCTGTGTGATTGGAGTGCTTGATGTTACAAGGAAAGGTTATAATCTTATTCCTATGGATGAACATTCCGAATATCGTTCTTCTTCCGATATAAGGACTATTGTTGGTTATGAGTCAAACCCGGAAGTTGATGACTACTTTAGTAAAAAATCGAAAGATAAAGTCATTGCATATTCTGATATTTCTAAATTTTTGGAAGAAGAAAATTTAATTGGAACAACACTAGAAGTATTCTTAAAAAAAGACTTCAACTTTAAATCTTCCTGTATGGTATTTATTTTTTATAAAGGTCAAGTTATTGGATCTTTGGGGATCCACTATATTAAAAAATATATTGACTTTAGCCAAGATGATATAGATTTCTTTAAAACATTACTTCTTCCGATTGGCAGTGTACTTTATCAAGCTTTGCTATATAGAAAAGTTAAAGAAACAGCAAAGCGAGAGACATTATTAAGAAGGTTGGATCATGCTATAAGAAGCTCTCTAGATATAAATGAACTAAAAAAAACTATTGTAGCAGAAATAGGAAAGTCTTTAGTTGTAGATAGATGTACCATTGCTCAAGTTGATATAAATACAAAAAGATTTTTAGCTGTTGATGATCACTCTGAATATACTGCATCTCCCAATTTTAAAAGTACAATCGGATTGGATTTTGAGTCAAAGGAGCTGGAACCCTTTAAAGAAAGCCTCTTCTATAAAAAAAGAGATCGTGTTATTCAGGATATAGAAAATCCACCTAGTTATTATCAGCCTAATGAAGTTAATATTTTAAAAAAATATGGTATTAAATCCGCATATGAAACTCCGATAACTTATGGTGGAAATGTGCTGGGTGTTTTATTGATTGATTCTATATTAGAAAAAAGGCATTTTTCAGAAGAAGAATTGGATTTTATAAAAGCACTTGCAGACCAGGCAGGGATTGCACTATACCAAGCAAATTTATATAATACTGTCAAACAGTCCGTAGAAAAAGAAAAACTCATAAGAAATATAATTGAGGCTAGCAGAAGCACCCTTGATATTGTGCAAATAAAGCAAACTATCGTAAGTGAAATAGGGAAAACGTTTAAAGCAGATAGGTGCAATATTTTTGAATTTGAACTTACTACTCAAGAATTTGCAATGCCGGATGAATACTCGGAATATTTATCATCATCCGATATAAAAAGTATTCAATTTCTTAAGCCGCAATACGAAGAAGTAGTAAATTTCTTTTTTAATAAGTTTAAACGAAAAGAAGAGGTTAATTTCATTAATTCTGATGAATTTATTAGAGAAAATAATTTAGAAAATACTGAAATTGAAAGCTTTATAAAAGAATATGATATTAAATCATCTATAAATGTGCCTATATTTTCTAGAAATTTACTAATTGGTTATTTAGCGGCTGATTTTGCTTATGAATGTACCCTTGAAGACTTGGACTTTTTTAGAGTTTTGGCGAGTCAGGCTGGCATAGCAATCTACCAGGCTAAATTATATGAAAAAGAAAAACATGCAGCAGAAAGAGAGCATCTTTTAAGAGATATTATCAGTATTATCAGCAGTACTTTAGATATTAATAAAATAAAACAATCTATTACAGAATCAATAGGCAAGGCCTTTAACTTTGACAGATGCTTTATAGTTGAATATGATCCGAACAAGGATATGCTTCTTCCAATAGACGAACATTCGGAGTATCGATCTTCTAATGGTATAAAAAGTGTTGTGGGGTTTGACTTTTCACAAGAGGGGGTCAGCTCTTTTAAAGACTGGGGCAAAAATAAAATAGAGATATTTGTCAGCAGTGCGCATGACTTTATCGAGGATAATAAAGAGTCAATAAGTAATGGGTTAGATGAATATGTTGAAAAATACGATGTAAAATCAGCTTTTCAGCTTGGCTTATATTATGGAGAGGATTTTTTAGGAATTTTAGTGGGACACGCTAAAGAAATAATTATTGAGTATATAGAAGAAGAAAAAGAATTTCTTAAAACTCTTGCAGGTCAAACAGGAATTGCAATTTATCAGGCAAAGCTTTATGAAAAGGAAAAACAAAGCGTTAAAAGAGAATTTGCACAAAGAAATTTCGCAGAAATTGTTAGGAGTACTTTAAATATAGATTTATTTAAAAAAATAGCTGTTAATGAGATAGGAAAAATATTTGAAGCAGACAGATGCTTTATAGCTGTATATAATAAAGAAACTATGGCATTTAAAAAGCCGAAAATACAATATTTGTCTGATAAAAATCTAAAAAAAATAGACAGCTTTGATCCATATCAAGACTCAATAAAGGATTTTGCTCAAATTATTGTAGACCAAGGCATTTTATATATAGGTGATACTGATTTATTTGTAGAAAAAAATAATTTAAAAAATTCAAATACAGAAAAATATTATCAACAATATCAAATTAAGTCTGACTATTCTTTACAAGTATGGGATACAGAGAAAGAAAAAGCATACATTGTTATACAATATACAAAAAAAAGTAGATATCTAACAGTTGAAGAAGTGGAATTACATAAATATTTAGCAAATCAGACTGCCATAGCTTTTCAACAGGCTCAACTTTATGAAACAGTAAAACAAACAGCAGAAAGAGAATCTTTATTAATAGATGTTATAGGTAGCATCAGAAGTTCTTTGGACCTTGAAGAAATACTTAAAATAATATGTGAAAAAGTCGCTAAGGTATTTGACATTGAAAGAGCAACCATAACAGAATTTCCAGAAGTACCTAATTATGGTATTTATAAGATTCATCAGGAATATAACCCTAAGGAGGGTATTATAGGGGTTAAAAAAATTTTAATACCTGAAAATGTCTCAACTTACTGGGGAAAAAATTTAGTTAGTGATGAAAATATTATAGCTATTGATAATATACAAGAATCAAATATTCCTGATTTTTTAAAAAATTTTTATAAGCCTATAGGTGTTAAATCAATTTTTGGAGTACCTATAGGGAAAGGTGATGAAAAATGGGGATTCTTTTTATTATCAAAACTAGATAAACACAAACATTGGACAGAAGAAGAAATAGAGCTATTAAAGGCAATTGCTGATCAGCTACTTATAGCTATAAAGCAGGCTGAACTCTTTGAAAAAGAAAGAGAAACCGCTAAAAGAGAAAAAATAATAAGAGAGTTTATTGAAGTCTCGAGAAGCACTTTAGATAAAGAAACATTTAAAAAAGTTGTAGTTGAAGATGTAGGCAAAACTTTTGGTGCAGACAGGTGCTTTTTTGTTACGTTGGATAAAAAGACAAAGAGTCATCAGCCAATCCTTTATCAATATTTATCTGGTAGTGATATTAATAAAATAATTTTTAAAGATTACAAAGGTGCTGTACAGCCGTTTCAAGATATAATTAGCAAAGAAGGTACCTTTGTAATTATTGATACCGAAAAACTTGTTAAAGAATATCAGGATTCAGCTGATCTTTTTAAAGAATATTTAAAAGATTGGGATATTAAATCACTCTATATTTTTCCAGTTTGGGATATTGAAAGTGAGACAGCTTATTTGGTCCTCCACTATACAAAGAAAATTTTTGAACTATCTAAAGGCGATATTGATTTGTTAAAAATCCTTGCCAGTCAAGCAACAATTGCTTTTATTCAAACAGATTTGTATGAAAAAGAAAAAGAAATAGCTGTAAGGGAGTCTCTACAAAGAAATATTATAGAAACAATCAGAAGTACTATTGATAAATATGAACTCAAAAATATTCTTGTAAATGCAATAGGTAGTTTTTTTCATGCAGATATAGTATTATTTTCAGAATTTGATGAATCAAATAATATGTATAGTCCGGTAGATAAATATTCAGAATATTTGTCAGATCCCAGACAGAAAAGTTTCATTGATTATGACTGGTCTGATCCTTCAATAAGAGAGTATATTGAGCCTTTAATAGAAAAAAAAGAATTAAATATATTTTGTTGGAATGAATATAAAAAAGAAAACCATTTAAACCAAGCTTTTATTGATCTTTTTGAAGGTGCTAATGTGCAGTCAAGTTATAATATTCCGGCTATTTATGGCGATAAAATTATTGGATTTTTCAGCATCCAGTTCACCCGCGCAGAATATAGTCTTTCTATAGATGAGTTAAATTTAATAAGAGATATATGCAGTCAAAGCGCAATAGGTCTTTATCAGGCAGAGCTATATGAAATTTTAAAAAAAACCGCAGAAAGAGAGGCGCTGCAGAGAAGTATTGTAGAAACAATTAGGGGTACTATTAATAAACAAGAGTTAAAATCTCTTTTGGTAAGGACAATAGGAGAATTCTTTAAGGCAGATAGGGTTTTGTTTTCAGAATTTGATGAACAAAATAATAGATATTACCCTGTAGATAGCTATTCAGAATATTTATCAAGCCCTAAAGAGCAAAGCTTTATTAATTATGATTGGTCTGATCCTTCAATAAGAGAGTATATTGAGCCTTTAATAGAAAAACAAGAATTAAAAATATTTAGCTGGGAAGAATATAAAAAAGAAAATTTTAAAAGTCAGGCTTTCATTGATATTTTTGAAGGCGCTAGTGTACGGTCTAGCTATAATATACCAGCCATTTATGGTGATGAAATTATGGGCTATTTCTGTATTGAATTTACCCAAAGGGAGTACAGGCTTTCTAAAGATGAGCTTAATCTTATAAGAGACATATGTAGTCAAACCGCAATCGGTCTTTATCAGGCAAAGCTTTATGAAGCTGTAAAACAAACCGCAGAAAGGGAAACAACTTTAAGAGAAATAGTAAGTACCATCAGCAGTACCTTGGACTTTAATAATATAAGAAAAACTTTGGTAACTAGGCTAGGAGAAGCAATAGGGTCAGATTTTGATATTCTTTATATCCAAGATCTTGATACCAATAGGTTTATTACAATCGACGAATACTCGGTGCATCTTTCTTCCTCAGAAATGGAATCCCCTGTAGGTACTAATATAATTGAAGACTATGGATGGGGAGATGCGTTTAGGACTGGAGAGATGGCAGAAGTGATTTACTCTAAGGTTGAGGATTTTAAAAGTAAATTTAATGTTTATGGCACTAAAGGTGAGCAATTTTTGGATAAATATAATATTAAGTCTTGTATTGCAATACCTGTAAAGTATGCGAATTTATTACTGGGAGTATTAGCAATGAACTATACAAAGCAATATAAGAGTATTACAAAAGAAGAAATAAATTTTGTCAGGGCTGCTGCCTATCAGGCGGGAATTGCATTATACCAGGCAAGGCTTTATGAAAAACAAAAAAAAGCAGCAAAAAAAGAAAAACTCTTAAGAGAAATAATAAGCGAAATAAGAGGATCTCAATCACTTGATGAAGTATATAATTATATTCTACGTAAGTTTACAGATATATTTCAGGCAGATAGATGTGTTTTCTTAGAGACCCCTAACTATAAATATGAAACACCACATATGAAATATGAATACATAAGGAATAATGAGTTAAAACCTCTTAGTTATCAAGAGATATCTGCAGTATACCTTGATAAATTTAAAGAAGCAGGAGAAACGTTAACACCGGCAGTAGTGAATTCATTATTAGCAATGCCCCTTGTTAGATATAACCGGCAAACCAAGTTGCTAGGAATCATTGCTTTATGGAGGTCAAATGCAACAGAATGGAAGCCTGAAGAAATTGAGTTATTAAAAATCATAACAGAGTCAGTAGTGAACGTAGTCTGGGATATTACAAAACTTATAGAAATTGAAGATCTTAGAAACAGCTTTGTTTTAACATTGGCACATGATTTTCAGGTACCGCTTGTTGGAGAAAAAACAGCTCTTGAATACTTACTTAAATATACCGGTGACAAACTAGGCCCAGCTAAAGAATTGGTAGAAGAAATATTGGAAAATAATGAAAATATGACAACTCTGTTAAAAAAATCAGTTGATATTTATAATTATGAGTCAGGCAAAAAGAAGCTTAAGCTTAGTGTAATAAAAATTCACGACCTTATTGGCTATTCTGCAGAAAGGTTCAAAGAACATGCAGAGACCAGGTCAGTAAAAACAGTTATAGAGACACCAGAAAAGCTTTTATTGGTAAATGTTGAGCCACGAGAAATATCAAAAGTATTTGACACTATAATAGAAAATGCTATAGATAATAGCCCTCAAGGTGAAAATATAAATATAAAATACTATCAAAAAAATAAAAATATAATAATTTCTATACATAATAAAGGGCCGGGCATGTCTCCTGATATTCAGCAAAAAATATTCAAACGCTATGAAATGGCAATAGCTATAGAACGAAAAATAGGAGCAGGAACCGGGCTATTCTTGTCAAAACGAATTATAGATGCCCACAGTGGATCTATATGGTTTGAGACAGGTCCTCAACAGGGTACGACTTTTTATATTTCACTTCCGTTGTTTATAATGCCTTAAGAAAATAAAGGCACAACTTTTTACTTTACTATTCCTGTAGATGAATAAAGAGTGAAAAAGCAATTTTTTTATTCTTTACTTATCAGAGCTTATATATGGAAGACAAGAAAGGTTATGATCATCAGCAAGCTGCTTATGTTATTATTTTAGTGGGATAAAATATAAAAATAATATTTTGGAATACTCTTTTTGATGAATACCTTCACTAATAAAAAAAATCAAATTGCACATAGCTCAGAAAGTCTAGCAAATATACTAGATCTGGTAAATGCTGAACTTGCACAGCTAGAGATTTTTTTGCTTGAATACTTATCCACCGATAATATTATATTAAATCAAATAACAGAATATGTTTTAAAATCAGGTGGCAAAAGGCTTCGTCCGGCAATGTGCTATTTGTTTTGCAAATTGTTTAATAATGGCAAGATTGATGGTAATAACTTTAAACTAGGCGCAGCTCTGGAGCTAATACACATTGCTACCTTATTGCACGATGATGTCATTGATGAAGCTGATTTTAGAAGAGGCATTGATACTATAAATAAACAATGGGGAAATAAAACAGCAATTCTTACAGGCGATTTCTTTCTCTCGCAAGCATTGAAACTATTAAACTCCATTCAAAATAACGAAGTTCAAAATATTTTTATTAATGTTGTAGAAGAAGTTTGCTCAGGTGAAATACAACAAAATTTTTCAAAATTTAAAAATATTTCAATAAATGAATACATCGAAAAATCTAAAAGAAAAACCGCCCTGCTTTTTGTTGCAGGCACTAAATCAACAGCTATATTGTCTAACATTAACAAAAAGCAAATACAAATAGCAGAAAATTATGCAATAAATACTGGTATGGCTTTTCAAATTGTAGATGATATTTTAAATATTACAGCTTCAGCTGAAGCTACAGGAAAGCCTAACGACTTAGACCTTTTAAATGGTATTTTAACAGCACCGGTTATTTATGCTTTGGATTATTATAAAAAACAGAATGATAATACTCTACTGGCCTTGATTGATAATAAATTTCAAAATAAAAACGATATCAACACAGCTATTAATTTGATTTTGCAAACAGATGGAATAACAAAAAGCAAAGAACTGGCAAAAAGTTATATACAGCAAACTTGCTCAGAATTAAAACTTATGCAAGATAATGTTTATAAATATAATTTGATTAACCTGGCCAATTTTATAATAGATAGGAGTTTTTAAAATATTTTTTATATAAACTTTTGATTAGGAGAAAAATATAATGTCAAATGACTTAGACAAACAAAGCAATAATAATACAGAATCGGGCGAAAATACTCAAAGTGATTCTGATAAATCAGCAGATAATAAAAATATAATTAATAATATTTTTTCTTTTTTTAATAATAAACAAAAGCCGAAAAAGGAAGAACCACCTTTGCTTAGCAAAGAAGGTATTATAGACCTGGTAAAAGATTTAGTAGTAGTGGTTATTCTTGTTATTCTAATCAGAAATTTTATAGCAGAACCTCGCTGGATCCCAAGTGGCTCAATGCGCCCAACACTTTTAGAAGGTGATAGAATATTTGTTGAAAAAATTAGCAATTATAAAAGTGATCCTCAACGTGGTGATATTATTGTTTTTTACCCTCCAAATGAAAAGCTTAATCCTACAATATGGGGACATTTTACACGTCTAACAGGTTTGTTTGTCACAGATAGAGCCTTTATCAAAAGAATCATTGGTATACCCGGCGATAAACTTCAAGTAGTACCAGGAAAAGGTGCATTTATTAATAATAAGTTGCTAAAGGAAGACTATAAGCTTTTAGGAACCAGGTATTTTAACGCAGCTAACTATACAGGTCCTATTACGGTCCCAAAAGGCAATTATTTTATGATGGGTGATAATAGAGATAATAGTGAAGATAGTCGCTTTTGGGGATTTTTGCCAAAAGATAGAATTATTGGGCGTGCTTGCTTTAGGTTTTGGCCCATTCCAAGAATTGGAGTACTTGAAAGACCTGAATATAATTATGATAAAAATCAAAGCTTAAAATTTAATCCACAAAAATAGGGCATTTGAAGGATACTGTAAGATCTGGTAGCCTGTAAAGTAAAATATATACTTTAATATATGATAGTAGTAAACGTATATGGAAACATCTAAAATGAAACTAGCAACAGAGAGATTTGGTGAAATAGAGCTTGATCAAAATTTTATTTTCGATTTTATCGAACCTATACTTGGCTATGAACAGTTAAACAAGTTTGTTTTAATTGACCATAACCCAGAATCTGCATTTAAATGGCTTCAATCGATTGAAGATGGAACAATTGCATTTCCTGTTAGTTTTCCTAAATTGTTTGGGATTGATTATGAATTTGTTATTCCAGAAAAAGAAGCAAAAATCTTGGATTTAACAAATATAGAAGACTTATTAGCATTTAATATTGTTTGCATCCCCCAAGGTCAACCTCAAGATGCAACTATAAACTTAAGTGCTCCAATAATAATGAACCTTAGCAGCAAAAAAGCTATACAGCTCGTACTTGTAGAATCATCCTACCCAGTACGACAAAAGCTTTTTAGTAATACAATTCAAAAACCAGCCAACGAAAGCCAAGACGAATCTAAAGAGAAAGAGAAAAATACCAAGACAAAATCTAAAAAAAATACCAAAGAAAAAGATTCCACGCCTGTAAATAGTTAAAATTATTTCCTTCGAGGTATAAAAATGTTAGTTCTAACAAGAAAAAAAGGACAAAAATTAATCATCAATGATGATATAGAAGTAACTATTCTGGAAACGAGAGGTGATGCTGTAAAAATAGGTATAAAAGCCCCTAAAACAGTTACAATATTTAGGGAAGAAATATACGAAGAAATTAAAAAAGCAAACGTTCAAGCAAGCAAGAACGTTTTATCATCTGATCTTGATCTTATTCAAAATTTATTCGAAGAAAATACTAAAACTATACAGCCCTATTCCAGTAAATTTAAGCCTATTATAAAAAAAGAATAAAACCGTGGAAAAACAAACATGCCAAAGTTGAGTGATAATACAAGAAAAGCTTTAAATAAATGCAGAGACAATATTTTTGTAACACAAAATTATGATCAAGCCGTTAAAGATATTAGCAATTTATTAGCTACTGCACAAGATGAAGAGATAAATTTTATAAAATTTCACTTAGGCACAGTGTATTTTGAAAATTTAGAATTTGAAAAAGCTAAAACTATTTTTGTAACGCTTGATGAGAAGTATCAAGCTGGTTATTGCGAGCTTTTTCAAGGAAATATAGAAGAAGCAAGAGTCTATTGGGAAGAAGCTCCCGATTCTGGGCCTGTTAACTGGGCAAGGTGCTTGCCTGATTTGCTAAACCTTGATGTAACACAAATTCCAACATTTTTACAGATTCGTAATCATTTAGAGAGCGATTTAAGTTATCTAATTAAATCTAACAATCTTAACCTTGCCAATAACCTTATTGAATGCTCACAGGTTTTTATTACGATTAATTTAGAAACTTATAAATACATTGGTAGAGCGTTATTGAATAATAATTATCCACACTTAGGGCTAAAATATCTTTTAGAGGGTCAAGAAACTTTGCCTCAGGACCCGGAAATTTATTTTCACCTTGCGCAGTATAGCATTATGGCTAATCAACTTGCTGAGTGCAGGCATTTGTTAAAAAAATGCTTAAACATAAATAAATACTACACTCCGGCAAAAAAGTTGCTTCAAATTTGCGAACAACGTTTAAAGAATGCTTAAACATCAGAGTCTAAAATAATTTAAATTAACTTTGCGTTAGCCCGCAATCTACACTAGGTCAATATTTTAGCATAACATTGCGCCACCAAGGCGTTTAAGGTGTGATGACTATTGCCTAAAAGACGATTGCAAGACAAATTAGCAAATGATAACAATATGACTAAATGAAAAATATAACTACCAGAGCCAGAAAAGAGTAGTTCAACTCTTCCCTCTGCCCATCTTTTTGATGGACAGCATTGAGGGTTTACACCCAGTGTAGTAGAGAATAAGAGGTGAAAAGTGAAACGATTTTATGAAGGAAAAAAAATAAACATGCGAGAAGCAGATGCAAGTGACGCGGAATTTATCTTAAGTTTGCGGTTGGATGACGATTTAAACCAGTTTTTAAGTAAAGTAGATCACGACATTGAAAAACAAAAGCAGTACATAATTGACCATCAGCATAAGGGCGAAGATTGCTACTTTATAGTAGAAAGCAAAGAAGGTGAAAAATTTGGTACTGCACGCATTCATGATGTTGATGAGGATACTTTTCAAGCTGGCAGTATGATTACAAAACACGGTGCTCCTTTTTATGTTGTATACTGCGGTTATTTTGCATTTTTTGATTATGCTTTTTTTGAGCTAGAAAAAAAATGCTGTGAACTTGAAGTTGTAAAAGGCAATGATAACGTTATCAACCTTCATAAAAGAATGGGGGCTACATTAATAAATGAGGACTTTGAAAAGGTGTATTTTTCTTACCCCAAAGAAGCATATATTAAATCAAGAAAAAAATATTCAAAGTATACGCTAGAAAGAGAAATTAAAGAACTAGCCCATAATTAAAAAATGAATCCATAAATAATTTTGTGTAAACCTCCGAAAAGTAGTAAATTAAAAACGGAGGTTTTTCACATGTTAAGAAAAAATAAAGAAGAAAATACAGCATTTAAAAATTATGTAAAGCAAAGATTAAGAGAAGGAAATCCATTAAAAGCAGAAGAGCTTCAGGATATGTTTAAAGATGCTTTTGCTGAATTCTTTGAAGCAGCATTTAATGCAGAACTTGAAAGTGAGCTGGGCTATTCAAAGCATGACTACAAAAGTAAAGAAACAAAGAATTCAAGAAATGGCTATTCTAAAAAAACTCTAAAGTCTGATATAGCAGGTGAGTTTGATGTAAATATCCCAAGGGACAGAAATGGAGAATACAAGCCCCAAATAGTAGAAAAACATAAACGTGATGTCTCATCCATTGATGGCAAAATACTTTCGATGTACGCAAAAGGAATGTCCACTAGCGCAATTAATTCTCACATAGAAGATATATACAAATTTTCGGTTTCAAAAGAACAAGTCTCCAGAGTTACGGATAAAATACTTCCTATAGCTAAAGAATGGCAATGCAGACCACTTGATAGCCTTTATACTGTCATTTTTCTCGATGGTATGAGTTTTGATGTTAGAGAAAACGGTAGTTACCGTAAAAAGACGGTTTATGTCATTATTGGAATTAAAATTGACGGAAAAAAAGAGCTCTTAGGCTTATGGGTAGGCGAAAATGAAACATCTAAATATTGGCTTTCAATATTAAGTCTATGAGAAAAATTTTTTACGTCTTATGATTCAAGTAGGTGATACCTTGCTTTATAGCTGATTCTAAGTCATTTAAATTGTCAAAATTCCTTTTGGGCATAGAATGATATTTTAATGTATGCCATTTATTCTCTATAAGATTTAATTCAGGACTATAAGGTGGTATAAAATATAAAAATATACCTTCTTCTTCCCATTTCTTAATTTTCTTTTTAGTTATTTTGCTGGTATGAATTTTATGATTATCAATCACTATACATATAGGCACATCAGTTTTAGGTTTTAAGAGGTCAAATAAACCTATAAACATTTCAGAATCCATTTTAACCTGTGTAGAGGAGTAACTTAATTCATCTTTTTCATAGTCTAAAAAGCCTAAAATATTTGCTTTTATAGCGTTATTATTTATTTTATCTATGTGTTTTTGTTGTCCCTTTTTCGTCCAGCTGTAATTATCAGGTAAGTCAGCCCAAAAACCAGACTCATCAACATAAATAAGTTTTATTATTCCTTCATTTGCAAGGCTCTGATATATATTAAGCTCTTTTTTCGCTTTATTAAAAAGAGTTTCATTTCTTTTATATTTTAGGCTTTTTCGCGTTCTTTTGTAGACATAACCTTCTTTTTTTTAAATGATACCTGACGGTATCAATATGAAACTTAACACGAAATTCTTCCTCTATAGCTGTTTTGATTGAATTTTTGGTACAAGTTTCTTTTTATTCAGCTATTTCTACAATTTTATCCTTTATTTCATCCGTAACCTCTCTTGGCTTGCCAGATCTTTTTTCATCAAAAAGTCCTGCTATTCCATATTCATTATAGCTTACTGTCCATTTAGATATTGTATCTTTCCTTCTTTTCAAAGTTTTAGCTACTTCTATTCTTTTTATTCCCATATTTAAAAGTTCTATTGCGTGGGCTCTTTCTCTAACTTTAGCTATAGGATGATATTTACGCATTTCAACTATGGTTATTTCTTCATATTCTTGTAATTTTATGCCTCTCATAATAAAACACCCAATTTTTACTAACTGAATATTTTAGACGTAAATATTTTCTCTTTGTTACTTAAATGAATTAAAGTCCAGGGGAGTTGAAGATATTCTAATAGCTTGTGTTGACGGACTTAATGGATTTGAACAGGCAATCAATTCTGTTTTTCCTTTAGCAAAAATACAGCGTTGTATTGTCCACATTATTCGCAATTGTACACGCTATGTAAATTACAAAGACAGAAAAGCATTTTGTGCTGATATGAAACCAATATACAAAGCTGTAAATGAAGATTTAGCTTTGGAGGCATTGGTTGAATTTGATGAAAAATGGGGTAAAAAATATCCTTACGCTGTCAAGACCTGGCACAATAATTGGGATGGCATCAAGACTATGTTTGAATATTCTCCTGAAATTCGTCATGTAATTTATACTACGAATACCATTGAAGACTTTAATAATGGAGTTAAACGAGTTACAAAAACTAAAAGTTCCTTTGTTTCAGATGAATCCTTATTCAAGCTTCTCTACTTAGTTTCACAGGATATTACAAAAAAGTGGACTATGCCTATTCCAAATTGGAGCTTGATTTTAAATCAACTTTTGATATATTTTGAAGAGAGATTAGAAAAATATCTCTAATCTCTCAAATTAAGGTTTACACAAAACTTGTTACGGAATCTTTAAAATTGTTTAATTTTGTAACTACTCAGGAACTTAGCAAAATTTGATTTTGCCGAGAGATTTTGATAATTTCATCAAGAATATTTTTGCCTTGTTTTTTAGCAGTTTCAATAACAGAGGCAATGATGTCATGAAT
>JANQFW010000066.1 GCA_028277625.1 Candidatus Gastranaerophilales bacterium
AATATCAGTAGGTACGGGATATGCCCATTTATCATTATATCCTTCTTTGTACAAATGTAAATGAGGAACGCCTATTTCCTCTCCGTCAGGGTTGCGGTGTGGACTGTTAAAATCAAGTCTGGCGAGTATTATGCATTGCCTTGTTCTGTTTTGATATTTTCTCCGTTCCAGATTTAATCTTCCTCTGCTAATATCCAATTTAATATCATTCATTTTTTGTGGTGTAAAGGGTTGAGCCATAATATAAAACCTATATGTTTTTATTCATTAGAGTCAATCTTGTCAAGAATGCTTGTCATCGTTTTTAACATCGTGTCAAAAGATAACACTAGTCTTATAAGTTCAATTTTATTGCCATAATCTAGTTTAGAGCCGTGCAATATCCCGTTTCTATTTAAAATATAACTTTCCAATTCTTTTTCAGATGCTTTTTCTATAAAGTGTTGACAATTTTGATGCTCATCAAAATAATAAATACTTTTCTTAAAACAAAATAAATAATGGATAATAGAACAAATATTAACTACTTCACTATATGCTAATTCATTAAAAGTTTTATTTTTATTAGTTATTATTTCATAATGCCTAATAAACCTTTTTTCTTTTTCTTTCAAGCTTGGATCTAATTTAATGTAAAAATCTTTAGCCATTCCATCTATTTGTATAATTAATATAGGAATTACAAGATTAAAAATATCTTTTTCATTTGTAGCACTTAAAATAACCGATTTGCAACTGCTTATAATTGGAATTCTTTTTTCTATAAAGTTATTATTTTCCCAGTTTGAAATAATTCTAATCAATTCTCTATAATTTTCATACGAGTAAAATTCTTCTATATATTTTAACAGAGTATCTCTTTTTGTTGTTTTGGGATGGTCATTTTCAAGCTTTTCATTAAAAACAGGGTCAGAAATATAAAAATGACTATCATCAATTAACAAATATTTAATACGAGGTTGCAGAGCAATAATTGTTTTCGCTAAAGGTTTTATATAAAGTTCTTGAAGTTGTTGAATAGATTCCATTGCTGGAGCTAAAGATTTTATATAGGATTCTTGAAGTTGTTGACAAGCTAAAGCCATTGCAGGTGAATTTAAATATGATTGCATAGCACTTGCCGCAGCTCTTAATTCTTGTTGTAATCTTTCTGCATCAAAACTCACACCACCGCCTCCAGTTTGTTTTGATGCCATGCTTGAGAGTAGAATATCTTTCAATTCATACAAGTGAATATTTGAATTCTTCTTATTGCTCAGACATTCATTTAAAATATTACTTATTGAATAATATTTATTCAAAACTTCTTTGTTAGGTATAATAATTGAATGTTCTCCTATAGTCGCAATTGTTATGGCTTTTTGTGTAGAACCAATTGTTATTTCTTTAATAATTTCAGAAAAAGAATGGGATTGCATAAAATCATACAGATACAAGTTATATACTTTATCTTTGAAAGCTTTGAACCATATAACATTCCCATCTTTAAAATAAAATGTTTCATCTTGAACTAAATAACTAACCCCTAAAGTTCCAACTGCTGTCATTAAAATATCGCCTTTTCGTGGTGCCTCAAAAGTTTTAATTATCTCATTATATCTATCTTTGCTTATATATAGAGGATCTAATAGTGGTTTCCCTTCTTTCTTTAATATAATTTCTTTACCCCTATAAAATGGAACCCCTTGAGGACTATACTCCGATTGAAAAATACGTTTACTAGAAGATATCTCACAAGCCTTATTAATGGGTAAGACACCCCACCCTCTCGGTATCTCTTGATCAAGCTCTTCATTATAAATCATCTCGCCGCCGTTGGATTTATAAGACTTACCTATGAGCTCAGGCTTGCCGATGGAGTTAGCATATTCTTCACTTATTGGAAATTCAAAATCCACAAACCACTGCTTATAAATAGCTTGTGCGGCTTCTTCAAGTTTTTGGTTTAGTTGCTCATTAAGCTTTATACGGTTAACTATTGTGTTATACTCTTTGACTATTTCTCGTTGTTTTTCGATAGACGGCACAGGGAGCTCCATTTCACAAAAAGCATCCCAACTGAATCCGCCTCTTACACTGCTATCGGTTGTGAACCAAGCATTTCTATCAAATTCTGGCCTTCTACACCACATCATTAAATATTCAGGGGCTAACTCATTTTTATCAATAATTTCAAATACTATATAAGCAGGTGAAACAATTATATCTTCATCAGCTTCAAGCATGCTGACAGGCAAGATTTCATCTCTTCCAACGTGCATAGGATTAAATGCAAATTGATGTTTTTGAACTATTTTATATTTAGACAAGTCGGTACCAGTAACATTTGCAACTGAAGGCATAAACTCTTTGTTAATTCTAATGCCTTTTAACTCAAGACCCCTAAAGTCATTATTTCTAAGACTTACCTGTCTTACATATTTTCCGATAGGTTTATAATCTGATCGCATATCCTAACTCTTCAAATACTTTTAATAACTCTTCTTTTGAGGCTTCTTCTTCTCTCAAAAGGTCTGTAAATTCGGCCTGTAATCCAGCCATTTTTTCATCAAAGTCTATGTTTTCGTCTCTATTTACAAATTCAATATATTTGCTAGGCAC
The DNA here is from genome assembly GCA_028277625.1 of Candidatus Gastranaerophilales bacterium. Classification (GTDB taxonomy): domain Bacteria; phylum Cyanobacteriota; class Vampirovibrionia; order Gastranaerophilales; family JANQFW01; genus JANQFW01. The sequence goes on from JANQFW010000066.1 coordinate 2,602, forward strand.
AAGCGAATAATCTTTTGATGCAATTTCTTCTTTAGTCGCTGAGTAACAGTATTCAGCAATATCTTTGTAATCAATACCTTATTGCCAGTTATGATAAGTTGTTGCTATATCATTAATATGCTGTTCATTAAATTGAGTAAACTTCTTTTCAAACGGTTCGCCAATTTTTCTCAAGTCCATAAATAAGACTTCTTCTTCACGTTCTCTGTAATGCCTGACAATATTGCCGGCATCAAAATTGTGAGCTTTTTTATTTCTATTTAAAATCCAGACAGTTACACTAATA
>JANQFW010000117.1 GCA_028277625.1 Candidatus Gastranaerophilales bacterium
AGGCGTTGAAAATGAAATCTTTCTTTTGTAACCCATATTCCAGCTGGGAAAAAGGTACAGTGGAAAATATGAATGGTCTTATTCGGCGTTTCTTTCCAATCAGAATTCGCCATTTTTAAAAACTTTATCAAATTTATTTCCTCCTTGTATTATTTTATCTTGAATACAAGGAGGAAAGGTTTAATATATTTTCGGTTTTTGGGCAAAGCAAGTATCTACATAGGAAAATATCCAATGTAAGGTAAATTCCTTAAAAAGCCTTTGTGATCAAGACCATAGCCAACTACAAACTTATCGTCAACTTCAAAACCTGCATAATCGATTTGTACTGGGTACTTTCTAGCACAAGCCTTATCTAACATAGATACAAATTTTACCCTTTTAGCTTTATGCTGCATTTTTACATAGTCTAAAAGAAAATTTGCAGTTAATCCGGTATCAACAATATCCTCTACAAGCAAAACATCTTTACCTTCAAGACTTGGTAAAGTTAAGTCAACAGGTTTTACTTTGCCTGAAGAAGTTGTAGAATCTCCATAGCTGGATAGCTTAACAAATTCTAACTTAACAGGAACATTAATATGCTTAATCAAGTCAGATGTAAAAAGAACAGCACCCATTAAAGTGCATACAACAACAAGTTCTTCGCTATCAACAAAATCTGTATTAATTTTATCAGCTACTTCTTTTATTCTTGTCTGAATTTGATCGCTAGTAAATAGAACTTTTAAACCTTCTATCTTTTCACCTAAAGCTTTCATCTAATTAAAACCTCAATTTATTTTAATAATATAACCTGAATTATCTTTCACTCTTAACGCTTCGCTAATACCAACGCCTGCAGCCCATAAAATTTCACCTTCAGTTGTCAACAATGCAATTTTATCTCTTTCGTGCTCAGGAATACCCTTATTAATTAAATACTTTTTCAATTTAATCTTAGACTTCATACCAAATGGCTGAATTCTATCTCCAGGTCTTCTTGTCCTAAAATACAAGCGCCCCTTAACACTACTCAAGTCAGCATATATTGCAGATGACTTTTCATCAGGAAAACCTTTTTCATTTAAAACCAGATCCTGACAAGTTTCTTTATCTCTGCTTAAAAATTCCAAAGTTTTTCCAAGTTCAGGGTGATAATTTTTACAATTAATATCCACTACAATAGAAGATTGTACCATACAAGATTTTGTATAGTTAATTATTTTCATACACTCACATGATACAAATAACCATTTATCTTTGGTTAAAGACAATGTATTGCCGGACTTCAGGCTAAAAGAATCATTTACAAAATCTAACAATTCGTTAACTTTCTCAAACGAATAATCCAAATTATTATTAACCAAAAATTTCATTAATAAGCGTCTTTTAACCCCAACAGATTGCTTTATAAATTTTTGTGTATTTAACTCTTTGATCGATAAAAACACACTGTTTTTTACTTCCTGCAAGTATTCCTCAATAATCCCCTCAGAGTCTACTGCTATTTGTGATAAATGATATAAAGCATTGTCAATATTACTGTTATAGTTTTTTAACTCTGGCAATAAGCTTAATCTGATTTTATTCCTCAAATATTTTTGTTCAAGATTGCTCGTGTCAAGATTAGGCTTTAAATTATTATTAATACAATAATTAATAGTATCTTCTCTTGTAAAATCCAATATTGGTCGATAGATAGCACACCCATCTTCTTGATACCTAATCTTAGGTATTCCCTGTAGCCCTTTTAGTCCCGTACCCTTAATTATTCTGTATAAAACAGTCTCTATATTATCTGTAAAAGTATGTCCTGTAAAGATAGCATCAGCATCATATTTTCTTGCGGCCCTATTAAAAAATTTATACCTTTGCTCTCTAGCCTCTAATTCAGTTTGAGGTATATTTTTAGGAAGTATTTCACTATAAAATGTTATATTTCTCTTTTTACAATATTCTCTGGCGTTAATTTCTTCCTGCTTAGACTCTTCACCTCTCCAGTTATGATTCAGATGCACAGCCACAAAGCTAATGTCGTTATTAAACTCTTTATACAATACGTCCAATAAGCAAAGAGAGTCGTAACCGCCAGAAAAAGCTATAATTATTTTTTTAGAAGACTTTAAAAAATTATATTTTTTTAAAAAATTTAAAATTTTTTCTTTAAAAATATTATTCATAAGTAAAATTTTTTTTATACAAATAAAAAATAGCATAGACTGGGATCGAACCAGTGACCTCGCGGGTATGAGCCACGCGCTCTAACCATCTGAGCTACTATGCCATAATATCGAATATTTATTTCTCTTTTACTATAACAAAAGGTTATTTTTTATGCAATTATTTTTTTTTATAAAAGAAAGAAGATGTTAAATTAAAACCAATGTCTTTATAATTATTTATACGCTCTGTTGACCCTATAAAGAGTACTCCGCCGGACTTTAAGCTGTTATAAAACTTTTCATACAATTCATCTTTTGCTTCTTCAGTAAAGTAAATAACAACATTTCTACAAAGAATAAGGTCAAAGTTCTTTTCAAAAGTAGAGTTTAGTAGATCCCTTTTTTCAAATCTTACACTGTCTATAAGTTTTTTTGATATTTGAAACTTTTTCTTATCAGAATCAACAGTTGTAAAATACTTTGTATAAGATTTATCTAAGAGTTTTAATTCTGTTTCTGTATAAATGCCATTCTGAGCTTTATTTAATATTTCCCTATCAAAGTCAGAAGCAATAAGATCTACTTTATTTAAAACTCCAAGCTTGTCAAACAACATTGCTAAGCTATAAATCTCAGCCCCAATAGAGCAACCAGCAGACCAAACTTTTACATTACTAGAATTTTTTATTATTTCAGGCAAGTGATCTTTTTCCAGCTCCTCAAACTTGTCTTTATTTCTAAAAAACTCAGTTACATTAATAGTTAGCATATTTATAAACTCACGCAACTTGTCAGAATCTTTTTTTAACAAATTATAATAATCCATCAAGTTATCAATACCGTTTCTGTTCATTAACGTACTGATTCTTCGCTCCATTTGATTGCTTTTATAATGGGTTAAATCAAGGTTAATTAAATGTTCCACTTTAGCTTTAAACGTAGAAAACTCTTGCTCCGAGGGTTTTTTAAAATTATTTCTTGTCCCTAAAGAGCTAAAGTCTATTTTATCAAAATCAAAATTATTCTTTTTTTCCATAAAACCTTATCCTGCTATACAAAATCTAACTATACACAGCTTTGATTATCCCATTCACGATATCGTGCAATGGCAAAACCTTGTCTACATGTCCAGATTCTATTACTTGCTTTGGCATGCCATAAATAATGCAAGTGGATTGATCTTCTGCTATACTATATCCTCCAAGTCGCTTAACTACTTCAACACCTCTAGATCCGTCACTTCCCATTCCGGTTAGAATAACACTGATTAAATCTTGCTTAAACAACTTTGCTGCAGATGCAAGTGTTATATCCACAGCCGGACGAACACCCCATACTGGAGGTTCTTGTGTTAATTTAACCTTGTTTTGTGAGCCCATAATCATATGAAAGTTACCAGGTGCCAGTAGAGCCTGACCTGCTTCTAAAGTATCATAATCTTTTGCTTCTTTTACTGTTATTTTAGACATTTTATCTAATCGTTGGGCTAACATTTCGGTAAAGGAAGGAGGCATATGTTGAACTATTAAGTATTGCGCGGGCAAATCATGTGGAAGTTGCGGTATTATTTGCTTTAATGCTTGAGGACCACCTGTTGAGCAACCTATGACAACAGTTTTTACCCTGCTTATTTTTTGAGTTGTTCTTATTAAAGGCGTTTCTTTTTTTTGTATTTGTATTTGTGAGTATTCTTTTAACTTGGTATGAACAATTTGAGACGCAATAAGGACTTTTTGTACTAGTTCTTCCTCAACAGCATTCAAGTCAAACTTTCTGGAGTCTGGTTTTTGCACAAAATCAACAGCCCCCAGTTCTAGGGCTTGAATTGTAACATCTGTACCTTCTTTAGTTAAGCTACTTAGCATTACTGTTGGCGTAGGTCTAATTTTGTTAATTTCTTTTAATGTTTCTAGGCCGTTCATCAATGGCATTTCAACATCTAAAGTAATCACATCAGGTTTTAAGCTCTTGACCTGCCTAATTGCCATTTTTCCATTTATGGCATAGCCCACCACGTTAATACTTGGATGCTTTTGCAAAAGGTCAGTTATAACTCTTCTCATAAGAGTAGAGTCATCAACAACCAAAACATTTATTTTTTTGTTAATTACTTCGCTCATATCTATATATTATTGCATATTTCTATAAATTTTGTAACCTGTCATTTGGACTTACTATATTTGTTATTCTTAAGCCGAAATTGTCTTCTATTACAACAACTTCGCCCTTAGCTATTAACTTTCCATTAGCATATAATTCAACAGGTTCTCCGGCAACTTTGTCTAACTCGACAATTGAGCCTCTGGTTAATTCCAAAACTTTTTTTATTGGCAGCTCAGTTCTGCCTAATTCTACTGTTAATCTTAACTTTATATCCATTACAATGTTAAGATTTTTATTGATTTCACCTGATAAATTTTGCATGCTATCAAATGAAGAAAATTCTACTGGCTGGACAGTAATTGGCTGACCTATACCATGGGCACCAGTTGTCCCCATTCCTTGAGGCGGTACACCCTGCATTCCTCCCATCATATCAGGTGGAGTTGCCATTCCCTGTGAATGCATTTGTTGCTGAGCAGTAGCTGTTTCTGGCATGGGCGGGTTATTATCTGGAAACCCATCTTGCCCCATAGAGTCTAATAATTTATAAATTTGATCCTTAGCTGAAGACAATGGTAATAATTGAATTAACTTGCTATCAATCAAATCCCCGACTTTTAGTTCAAAAGTAACAGCAACAATGCTTTCTTTTTCCATTTTATTTTCGAGTTCAAGCTTATCACCGTTTTTTTGAAGTTTAACAATAGGAGGCGTTATATCAATATTGACGTTTAACATGGAATTCATTGTAGTGGAAGCTGAACCTGTCATTTGGTTCATAGCTTCACCCACAGCGCTTAACTGCAGTTCTCCTATGTCAATATTTTCTACCTTACCATCTCCGCCCATCATCAAATCGGCAATTACTGCAGTGTCGTCAGTCTTTAGTGCAAATATAGTAGCGCCATCAAGTCCATACTTATAGTTTATTTCTACAGTTACAATATCTTCCTGAACATTAAAAACATCTTGAATGGATGCGTATTCTTTTATTTGTGGAGTTGTTATCTCAACTTTATTGCCAAGTAGCATAGAAAGGGTTGTTGCTGCCGACCCCATAAAGATATTGCCAATTTCACCCAGTGCGTCAGCTTCATTATCTGTTAAATGTTTAACAGCACCAGCCCCTGCGTCATCTTCACTAGATATTAAATTTACATCTTCTCCCGATAACAGTTTATCTATATCTTCTTGAGATAACTTATCGTTCATTATTACTCCAGCTCTTCTTTGCTATTTTCTTCTTTGATTATATCATCTATACAAACAGCTACTTTATTGTTGTATGTTCCGACTTTAGCCACAAATTTAGAAATTTCATTAACATTAACTATAAGATTGTCTTCAACTGACCTATTTAATCTTAAAACATCTCCCACCTTCAAATCAAGAAGTTCCCGTACAGTTATATCAACATCACCAAGTTTAACATTTACTTTTAGCCTGCTATTATTTAATTTTGTTAAAATCTTTTGTTTATCTTCAACAGAAGTTGTAATACCTTTTGTTTGAATAATATGTTGAGAGCTCAGCTGACCTAATACATTTTCTAATACAGGATAAGGAAAACAAATGCTTATTAGTCCGGAAAATCTTCCACCGATTTGCATTTCTAGTGTTACTAATGCAACTATTTCACCTGGTGTTGCTATTTGAGCTCTGGAGTATCCATCATCTATACCAATAACATTACCTTTTACTGGAAAAATATTCTTCCAGGCTTCTGCTAAAGTTGTTGTTAACTTTTCCAGTATTTTTTTAGCTAAGGCTTCTTCAATATCTGTCAGCTCTTTCACCATACTAAAATTTTTGCCATTTCCGCCTAACATTCTATCCACAATACTTGTTACAGATTCATAACTCACACCTAAAAGAACTTGTCCGGGCAATGGACTTAGCTCTAATATGCAAATCATTATAGGATTAGGCATTGAACGGGAAAACTCGTCATAAGTCAACTGGTCTGTTGAGACAACTTCCATTTCAATATTCATCCTTAAGTAAGTAGATAAAATAAGGGCGAATTGCCTAGAAAATTCTTTATGAATATCCTGTATGGCTTTAAGGTGATCCTTAGAGAATTTATCAGGTCTTCTAAAGTTATAAAGCTTGTAGCTTTTTTTATCATCATTAGAGGATGCCTCCATAAGGGCTACTTGAGGCATATCTACAACAATATTTTGTGTAGTTGTTTCAACTTCGGGACTGCTGCCAGCATCATCAGACCCTACGTTCAAAGAGTTTAATAAATTATCTATCTCCGATTGTGATAAAGCGTCAGATGTGTCGCCCACTTTAGGTTAGCCTCCCCGCTACTGCTGGATTATAAATGCACCAAAGCTTATTCTTAAAACTTCTCTTTCTCCAGCCATTATAGAATCAACATATTCTTTTATTTGTTCTTTAGCCAGCTCTTTCCCGGCAAGGCTAGAGAGTTCTTCGGCTGTTTTTGAAGATAAAACAGAAATAACAGCATCCCTTACCGCAGGTTTAAACTCAACTAATTTCTTTTTTATTTCTTCAATAGGATCTACAGGTTTAGCACCATGACCATGCCCGCCTCCACCGCTTGGAGCATGAACTGCGTGTTTTTCTTCTTCGGTTTTTGTTAATTCAATAGCAACCTCAATCTTTAAAAAGGTTTTCATCTCAGCATCAGTTAAATTTAAAATAAATTCACCCAAATCTAAAATAACACCTCTTTCAACGTGTTCTCCTGTAGCGTGCCCATCTTCATCTGCTTCTTCACCTACAACCGATGAGACTTTTTTGAGCACACCAGAAACGGTATTTTGAACTATAAAAAAATTGCTAATTACAAATAAAAAGCATATTATCAACGTAATAACTGAATTTATTATTACCAATTTCATATTATTCATATCTGCACCAGATTCATTTCCAGTTTCTCCTCCTCCTTGCCCACCATCAGGTTTAGGTTTTATTCCTTTTGGTTGAGTTGGTCTTACCATATTGTTACTCCAGACAAATTATTAAATCGCTATTCTTTATTATACATTTAACCTCATAAGCTTAATTTATTTAATATTATAACAAACTCTTTACTTAAGTACCAGAGATAAATCTAAGTATTTCAGAAAAGAAAAATAAATTTATTTAAAGTTCTCTTATAATTATCTATAAAAAATCTAATAGTATTTATAATACTACTAGCTAGATTTAATCAAATTCATCCGTTAAATAAATTAAATTACAATAATTATTTTTTATTGATAGAATAAAAATATGAATATACAAATAATATCAATAGGAAAAGTTCGCGAAAAATATATTAAAAGCGGAATAGAAGAATTTACTAAAAGGCTAAAGCCTTTTTCTTCAATCAAATTTACAGAAATAGAACCAGAAGCTATAAAAGATGAAAATAATATAGTCAAAATTTTAGACGTAGAATCAGAAAAAATCTTAAATAAAATAAAGCCAAATTCCTACACAATAGTTTTAGAAATAAATTCAAAGCAATTTACGTCAGAAAATTTTGCAAAAAAAATAAAAGAACTCTCATACAGTGGAGTAAATCAGATAAACTTTATTATTGGTGGCGCTTATGGTCTTTCTGATAAAGTTAAAAAACGGGCTGATATGCTATTAAGCCTTTCCTCAATGACATTTCCTCATCAACTGGTTAAGTTGTTTTTAGTTGAACAAATATATAGAGCTTATAAAATAATTAATAATGAGCCATATCATAAATAAAGTATAAATAATTTTCATCAAGAAATGTTACAAAATTAGTATTTTGATTTTATTTTCATGAAAAATTTAAAAGAAAATGTTAAAATATATAATAAATAGATAAATGTTGAATAAAATTGCTTTTAGCACGGGGTGTATCAAATGAGCCTGCAAGAATATGCTAAAAATTTATGCTTTATTTTATGGAATACAATTGTATTTCTATGTTCATTTGTTCATCCGCTTAATGCAAAAGAAAGAGAAATTATTTCTTTTGTAGGTTTTATGCTTATTAGTAAATATCTAAACAATGCTTATAAGCCTTTAAAAGAAATTATAAATAAAAAAATATTAAAAAACAAAAATAATAGCATTGCTGCTATTTCAGCAAGTGCAAAGCATATATATAAAAAGCCAAATTCTGTATTAAACAGAATATACTCTAATACTAGAGTAACAAATAAAGCATTAAAAAATGCAAGTTTATTCTATATCAAGATATTAAATGATGCGCTAGCCACGCAAAACTTAATTTCACCTTTAAACCAGCACATTATCCCCCTGGGGGCAATGGTTATTATCTATCAAACTCTGTTGATACAGCTAGACTTAAGCTGTATCAAAGCTTATAGCGATGACCTAAGAAAGGTGATGACTATCACCCAGGATAAGTGTG
>JANQFW010000123.1 GCA_028277625.1 Candidatus Gastranaerophilales bacterium
CACACTTATCCTGGGTGATAGTCATCACCTTTCTTAGGTCATCGCTATAAGCTTTGATACAGCTTAAGTCTAGCTGTATCAACAGAGTTTGATAGATAACAACCATTGCCCCCAGGGGGATAATGTGCTGGTTTAAAGGTGAAATTAAATTTTGCGTGGCTAGCGCATCATTTAATTTCTTGACATATGATAAATATGGGATTTTTATAGCTTGGTTTATTATAATATTATTAGATTTATTAAATTTTAAAATTATACAAATATTAATATCACTGCGCTTTGATGTTATTTTATTTGTTAATGCTTTTATATTTGTATATATATTATTAAAAATTATAAAAATACTTGTTAAAATTGAAAAAGAAGACTCTTCTTTTTCTTGAGTATTATTTTGTGAAATAAGTGGGCATAGAAATATAATTATATTCCACAAAGTAATGAATAGGTTTTTAGTGTATTGTTCCAGGTGCATTTATTAAACTTACCTTTTAATTAATTAGTATATCTTTATTATGTATTTTAGCATTTTTTTGAAATTTCCGCAGGCTTTAAAATACAGAAATGCTATTTTTGTAACATTAGTTAATGAATCCGCCTTATTCTTTGCATAGATTAGGTTATTTTATTAGCTTAAACAAGATTTAAAAGGTAGCCAAATTCTAAGTAGTCAATACTGGTGCTTAAGTCATAATTTAAATTTTCATAATAATCTTTGGCTATTTCAAGTGGTAAATTTAATTTTTTAGAAGCAGTTTCTTCTATTTTTTTTATATTTTTTAAACCCATTTCTTTTGACTTTTTAAACATTTTGTTTATATAACTTATTTCCTCTGGGTGTTTGTCAGAAATTTCACGTCTAACACCCCATAGTGCAAAGTACAGTGGGGCTTTATATTTTCTATGCCATAGTTCGCCCAGATCATAAGTATATTTAAAATTTTTCTTCCAGCTTTCATTTAATGCCTTATCTCCAATAATAAGGGCTGCATCGCAATCATTGTAAAAATTTTTTGTTGTTACAATGTTTTCTCGGTAATAATTAGGATTAATCCTACTCTCTTTTAATAAAACTTTTAATATATGCGCAGATGTGGAAGACTCGGTTGTTAAAACAAGTTTTTTATCATTTAAGTCCTTTAATAAGTAGTGAGATGCTAAGATTACACTACGAACAGGACCATTGCAGCTTATAGATAAATCATCTAAAATATAAAACTTGTCTAGATTTTTTAATAATTCAAAAGTAGACATTGGACTAATATCAAGGTTATTCTTTAGCATTAAAGCATTAAGCTTAGCTGGATGGGCATTTATAAAATTGAAATTTGCTTCTAAAAGATTATTATCAAAGCCATAATATATAGGCAAAACGTTTGCATAAGGAATTCTGCCAATTCGTAAGTTATTCAATCCATTCAATGTTATGCCCTCCTGCCAGAATGATCTCTTTGATAATATTATCAGGCCTTGTAGGACAAATATCAATACTCAGAAACTTGGCAATTTTTCCCTGTGCCAACGTTCCAAACAGATTTTCTATTTTTAAGCTTTTTGCGCCATTTATTGTAGCCATTTCAAATATTTTATGCTCAGGAATATCTTTATAATTATCTAATATAAATTTCATCTCATCAAATATACTTAAACTATCTGTACTAGCTAGCGAATCCGTGCCTAATGCAGGATTTAAATTATATCCCAGCATTTTATTAATGTCAGGCAATTTATTATGGAGATTTAAGTTGCTTCTTGGGCATATACAGGTATTGACATTAAAATGTTCTAATACTTTAAAATCTTTATCTTTGCAATATAAAAGATGAACAGCTAGTAAATTATTATCTAAAATATCAAGATTTTGACCATAATTAATAGGTGAAGTATCCGGTAATTGCCAATCTTTATAGATCAATCCTCGACTATCTAAAAATTCTTTCCATTTGCCTTTTTTAGATGTAATAAACTCTAATTCTAAAGAATGTTCAGCTAAATGAATAGAACATAAATTATTGCCTGTAGACTGCTTAATGCTTTTTATCAGCTCAGAATGCGTAGAATGTAAGGCATGTATAGCCAATGAAATATTCTTACCTTTTTTTATAGCTTTTACTTTTTTATAGTTATCAACTTCATTGCCCAGGTATTCTTTAAACCACACACCATGTAATTTTGAATTAATAAAATCTTCCTTAGTAAGACCTGATGTAGAAATATCGCCAACTGCTATACAGCCCAAATTGTACAAATCCTGATAAGCCTTTGCTGCTGATTGTTTGATTTGTTCATTCGACATATTCTCTTTTATTCTTTTAATATCTTCAATCCAGCTAATAAAATCTTTATTTTGTTTTATATGAGGAGCGATTGCTGATAGTTCTGTATGAGTATGCGCATTAATCAAGCCCGGTATCAATGTTTTATTCCCAAGGTCAATAATTTCTGCATCAAGAGGCTTTTGGTTTGTGATGTTTAAAATTTTATTGTCTTTGCATATTAAATAGCTGTTTTTGACTGTCTTATAAGGGGTTACAATTATCCAGCCTGCGTAATATGCTTTTTTTATATTGTTCATTTTGTTTATTCCTCAATTGTATTTTATCATTTATGAATAAATTTATTAATTTTTTTAAAATTATAAAAAATAAAAATAAAAAAAATTATTCTGATAATTTTGTTAAGTTAATGCAGCAAAAATTTAACACATACGGATCTCAAAAAGCCATAAGCTTTAAAGATGGTGAGAACTGGCAAAGTTTAAGCTATACTCAACTTTTTGAGCTTATTAAAAGTCTATCGAATTATTTTAAAAAACAAGGCATCAAAAAAGGTGACCGAATAGCAATTTTATCAGAATCAAGGCCGGGATGGGTAGTGGCATTTTTTGCATCAATGCTCAGCGGAGCAATTGTAGTACCTTTGGAATTTAAAGCAACCTTGCCAGAATTAGTACCTCTTGCTTCAAATTCAACTCCTCGTATAATATGCACATCAATAAATTGTATTGACAAAGCAATTGAAATAAAATCACAGGTTGCATCAATAGAAAAGATTTTTATAGTTAATAATGAAAAATATTCAGGTGAATTTTTATCTTTATATGGTTTAGAAAAACCCACAGATAATATCATAATAGACTCTAAGCCTGATGATACTGCAATGATAGTTTATACCTCAGGAACCACAGCAGCACCTAAAGGTGTTATGCTTACTTACGGCAATATACTCTCGCAACTAAATGACTTTGACAAGGCTTTTAATGTTAGTTATCTTCCTAATATATCCTTTCTTTCTATTTATCCTTTAGATCATATTTTTCAAATAACTGTAGGGCTTATTGCTATTTTGTATAGGGGAGGCGAGATTACCTATTCTATAGAATTTCATTGGCATGAGCTTATAGAAATTATGAGAAAACAAAGAATATCCATGCTTGTTGTTGCTCCAAATTTTTTACATGTTTTAAAAGAAAAAGTAGAAAAAGAAATTTTTAAATCTAAAATGCTACAAGTGTTTTATAGAATATCAAAATATATACCGACTAATTTTTTGTTGTTTACAATTTTAGGCAGGATTTTATTTATTAAAATTCATAACCAGATGGGTGGTAAGCTTAAAGGTATCATGTGTGGCGCTGCACCACTTGATCTTGATATTGAAAAATTCTTTTTTAGAATTGGTATACCTATTTTTCAAGGGTATGGTATTACAGAATGCAGTCCTGTTATATCGGCTAATAGCTTTACTTCTTATAAAATAAGCTCTGTTGGTAAACCCTTGCCAAGCGTTAGTGTAAAAATCTCTAAAGATAAAGAAATACTGGTAAAAGGTCCAAATATTATGAAGGGTTATTATAATAAGCCCGATTTAACTTCTGATGCAATTGATAAAGACGGCTGGTTTAGCACAGGAGATATTGGAAAGATTGATAATAACGGTTATTTATATATAACAGGCAGGCTTAAAGATCTAATTGAACTTAGTTCCGGCGATAAAATACAACCTGAAGAAGTAGAGGCTATATTATCTAAAAGCAATAAAATAAAAGAAATATGTATAATAGTCAATCCAGTAGAAACTGGTAAAAGAAAGGGTGCTGAAGATATAATAGCTATTGCAGTTCCTTGTGATAAAGTACGAAAAAACTTTGATGACAATATTAATGCCATTAAAAAAGATATTATAGAAGAAATAAACAGCTTTTCTCAAGAATTATCAAGTTATAAACGTCCTCATAAAGTTGTTATATTTGGTGAGGATTTACCTAAAACCATAACTGGCAAAATAAAGAGGAATTTAATTCTTGAGTTGTACAGTTTATTTGGTAATGATAATTAATGAAATATATTCTCAGATCTTAAATATTCATAGACTTTAGCGCTATCTTGATCAATATTACCTGTTTGATCTACTTTTAAATCATAATCAATATCAGTGGTAATCTTATCTCCCACCCACACAATTTTAATTTTATGAGCGTCAAGAGAAGTTTTTATCAACTTAATATCATCTTCTGTTAGCTCTGAGGCTGTGACAATAGTTAAAATACCCGCATCAATCAATATATTAACAGTTTCTGCTAATCTGCGAATATGTTCTTCTCTGTTTTTATCGCCATCCTTAATATCTGCGTCCAACCCATATAAAAGATTACTCATTCCAAGGAAATAAACAGGCTTATTGTCGTTAAACAAAATTTCTTCAAGCTTTTTAGCAAGTTTTTTTCTGTTTAAATTGTTATTACCTGTAATTAATAATAGTGTAGGATCCTGCTTATATTTATCAGCTCTGTCTTTTGCAGAAATATTACCTTTTTCCCATTTATAATTTCTTATAAATACTTTATTTTGCATCCAGGATTCTTTGTCTTGCAATGTTTCTCTAACAAGTCCACCACCGCAAATCTCGTAATCATCAACAATTACAAACCTTGAGGTTATCGTGATATGCTCCTTTAAATCAAAACCAAAGGGTTTATTAAGCTTAAAAATACATTCTGCAACATCATGTCTGTCTATAAAATCTTTATCAGCTGTAGTATTAAGGCTAGAAGCGTCGATTATGCGTGTTATTTCTTCTAAACGGGCTTTAATTCTTGAAGTGCCTATTTTAAATAGATATTCTTTATTTTTTACCATTGGCTTTTTGCCCAGCCAGAAGAGATTAACTTTTATCGTTGAGGATAATGACGGCTGTACTTCGCCTATCTTTGTCATTAATTCGCCTCTGGTTATATAAATTTGCTCTTCCAGTGTAAAACCAGTTGCTTGCCCTGCAGATACTTTAGTTTGTTCAGGGCAATTAAACATTTCTATAGCTTTAACCTTGCTTTTTTTACCAGAAGGGCAAAATATAACTTCATCACCAACGTTTATGCTTCCTGTTTCTATGCTTCCTGCAATAATTCTTCTGTTATCATTGTATTTTGTGAATTTATAAACATCTTGTACCGACATTCTAAACGGTTTATTAATAGGTAATTCTTCTTTTTTAAACTGATCAAGAGTGTTTAATACTGTATCACTTTTATACCACGGTATTTTATTACTGATTTCTACGATGTTGTCTCCCACAAGTCCGCTAACAGGTATAAAGCAATGCGGATTAACATCAATATTATTAAGAAATTCAGAATAATCTTTTACTATTTTATTAAATATATCTTGATTATAGTCTATGCGATCCATTTTATTCACAAGCACTGCAATTTGTTTAATACCCAACATTGATGTTAAGTAGCCGTGCCTTTTGGAGTTTTCTTGAATGCCTTCGTCTGCGTCAATAACAAGTAATGCCGCTTCTGCTCTTGAAGCACCTGTTACCATGTTTTTTAAGAATTCTATATGTCCTGGAGCATCAATAATAATATAATCACGGCTATGAGTTTTAAAGAAAACTCTTGCAGCATCAATTGTAATACCTTGAGATTGTTCATCTTTTAGAGCGTCAATTAAAAATGCGTATTCAAAAGGTTTAGAATTTCTTTCGCAAAGCTGTTTAACCTGCTCAAGCTTACCGTTTGGCAAAGAATTAGTGTCAGCTAATAATCTTCCTACAATGGTACTTTTTCCATGGTCAACATGACCAATTATAACAATATCCATTCGTTGCCTAGTATCAGAATCTTGAGCATTGTCAATTTTTTGTTGTTCAGGATTTAAAACATCTACTCTCATAACAAACCCTTATATTATTAAACTACATATAGCCGTCTTTTCTTAATGTCTCCAGACCTCCGCCATCATCTTTATCTTGTGCCCTGCCAGAGCGCTCAGCAATGTTTGCAAATTTTCCGCTTTTTAATTCGTAAATTATATCATCAACATTCCTCGCATTGGATTCAACCGAATAAGTACATGGATAACAGCCAAGAGAACGATATCTTTTGCGTTCTCCATTATCAAAATACAAAGAAACAACAGGTATATTTTCTCTTTTAATGTACTCCCAGATATTTAGCTCTGTCCAGTCTAAAAGGGGATGAATTCTAAGATGAGTACCCGGTGCAAAGTCTGTTTTAAACTGATTCCAAAACTCTGGCGGCTGATCGCCCAGTTCCCATTCATTCTCTTGGTTTCTTGGTGAAAAATATCTTTCTTTAGAGCGTGAACCTTCTTCGTCTGATCTGACACCTACAATTACGCCTGTGTAAGGTTCTTTATTTTTATCAGGCTCATACGCTTTTTTATCATGATTAAATATATATCGCTTGCCATTGCCGCTTAATGTATCATTAAGGGCTTTGGTTTTTAGTAGTTTACAGCACGCTATTCTATCAACATTGCCATCAGGAAACGTCTGTTTACTTGCTAAAGCTTCTTCATTTTGACCGTAAATAATATTTACATCCCAATCTGCTGCGATTTTATCTCTGTATTCAATCATTTCAGGTATTTTATATGCTGTATCTATATGAACTAAAGGAAAAGGTACATGCCCTAAAAAGGCTTTCCTTGCCAAGTATAATAAAACCGTGCTGTCTTTTCCTATTGACCAAAGCATACACATATTTTTAAAATTTGCGTAGGCTTCTCTTAGTATATGTATACTTTTATTTTCTAATTGATCAAGATAATCCATTAACAACTCCTAGTATCGATAAAGCTTATTATCTCATTTAAAGATTCATCAACTGTTTTATTTTCCGTATAAATTATTAGCTCAGGATTTTCAGGCTTTTCATACGGATCATCTATGCCGGTGAAATTTTTTATTTCGTTTGCTCTGGCTTTTTTATACAATCCTTTTACATCTCTTTTTTCACATTCTTCAAGTGATGTGGCAACATATATTTCTAGAAAATCCGAACACATTTGCCTTACTAACTCTCTTGATTCTTTATATGGAGAAATAAAGGATGCAATAACTGTTACACCATGATTTTCCAGCCTGGAAGCTATGTATCCCATTATTTTTATATGATTATTTCTTTCTTCTTTAGAAAATCCTGTTTTAGGAAAGATTGACCTTACGTTATCTCCATCAAGATGCTCAGCTTTTTGGCCATTTTCTATAAGATAATCATATAATTTTTCTGCAAGGGTAGACTTTCCTGCCCCTGATAATCCTGTTAGCCATAAAACGCAGCCTTTCTTGCTATTTATTTGCATATTATTTTCTTTATTTTTAAATTGTACTTCACTCATAACCGTATTTTTTTTCTCGTTTGTCCTGCTTAAATTTTGAAGTAAGGATTAATTGTCTACATTATACCTTTTAACCAAGTATAAAGGCAAGAAGTTCACTTTGTATTACAGTTTTAATATTCAGAATTATAATTATAACACCTATTAAAATCATAAAAGGCTGATGTGGCAATTTTTTGCAAGCAATGGCTGCAAAAGGTGCTGCTATGACGCCTCCAATAATCAAGCCTAATATCACATTAAGATGCGTTGTACCCAATGCTAGAAAAAATATTGTTGATTGCGCAAGTGTCACAATAAATTCTGAAGAATTAACCGAACCGATTGTTTTTCTTATATTATTGCCTCTGGCTACCAATGTGGAGGTAACTATTGGCCCCCATCCTCCACCGCCAATGGCATCAAAAAAGCCACCGGTTAGACCTAACGGGAATAACTTTGATTTAACATTTTTTTCTTCTTTACCTTTAAATGCTCTGTAAATAATGGTGATACCCATTAAAATTAAATAGCTGGCAATAAATGGCTTTATTGCGCTGCTTGGGGTTGTTACAAGAAGATACGCACCGAGTATACCTCCTAAAACTCCTGGAAAGAGCAATTCTTTAAATAGTGCATTGTCAACATTGCCCAGCTTAAAATGGAAAGCCCCTGATACGCCGGTTGTAAATATTTTTGCAAAATGTACGCTTGCGCTAGATGCTGCTGATGGCACGCCTAAGCTTATTAAAAAACTGTTTGATAAAACACCATATGCCATGCCCAGACAACCGTCAACTAGTTGAGCAAAGAATCCCACTATTATAAAAGACAGTATATCCATGCTTAAATCCTTTTATAGCATATCTGCTAATGTTGTACGCTCCAGTTTTTCTGCGATAAAATCGCGTATTTCATAAAGGTAAAGGTATTTTTTAAGTTTGTATTTTTTTGAAATTACCTCTATTTTTATGTATCCCTCACTGTAGTTTTGAGATAACTCTACCATTGCGAGGCAAGCCATACTCCCCTTTTGTTGATAGTTTCATTTTTTGACTTCCTGTCTTTATATGAATCTTATATAAGATTATCACATTTGTTATATCTTGTCTATCATTTAAATAGACTTAGTGTAGTATCTTGGATGTATGCAGTAAGTTTTGTATTTGAAATATTAGAAAGAAGTTGCAAATGACTTCTAAAGTTGATATTCTGGGCAATCAGCAGAAGAAAAAGTAAAGCTGTTAAAACTCATACTTTCGAACTTTGAGCTGAAAGATGGAAAACTAAGCTATACATACAAAAAACCCTTTGACATTTTAGCCAAAGGACTTAGTTATAATATAAATCACGCTGGGAGGGATTCGAACCCCCGACCTTCTGGTTCGTAGCCTTAAATATGGACTTTTCTATATTTTCTGTATTTTTCTAAATTTTCTGTAAAGTCTTTATTTTTAAGGTTTTTAGCTGTTTGATTTAAATGTTTATTTCTGCATTTTCTATATGTTCCTAAATTTTTTAAGAACATGATAAGAACATGATTTCTATATTTTCTTTCTATTCTGCATTTTCTTTTTATTCTATATTGTCTATATTTAGATAAAAACAATTTAAAAAAATATATCCATCTGTTATTATGGACATAGCTTGAGAAAGCTTTTTGGAGTACGAGTCTAGAATTAAGCTTTTTACACTGATTCTGGGGGCTAGTTTCAAAATAAGGGGTAGTTCTATGTCAAAAAAAAGATTTAAATATTGCTGTAGTAAATCTCTTAATTTTGAAGCATATAAAAATTTAAAAGAAAATAAAAGTTTTGAATTAGGAATCTGCACAAATTGCGGATTACTAAAAATAATAACAAGCACTGGAAATAAATTAGGCAAAGGGGCGGCTGTTGAGTACTGGGAAAAGTACAAAGATAGATCTAAAAAAATAGAGTCAAATGAACATATAATTCCAGAGACAGCATTTCCAGATTTTAGATATTATGATACAGCGGGAGATAATATACAAAATGAGATTTTTCTTTCCTCTTTGAGGCAGACAGGCCGAAAGTTTTATTCCTTAAGTAGCATAGGCAAGATTTTATTTAACTATCTTTTACTGAAACAAACGAACTAACTTAAATTAAATAATTAAGAAGGTACAAAGAGACGGGCGAAAGCCCGATTTTTATTATAAAAATAAGCAAAAAAGAAAAATTTGAGCATATTAATTAATAAAATTTGAGCAGGAAGGCTTTGCCTTTGAACTTCTCTTTAGGTTCGCGTTTAAAGAGTCGTTCACAACCCATTAGATTAACACCTCAGGTTGCCTGCTCAACTTTGATTCTATCACATTTAATTATAAAGAGGTGTAAAAAATGAATAAATATTTAAAATCTTATTTAATTAGCTGGATTGGCGGCAAAAGACTTTTAAGAAAAACAATAGATCCACTTATTCCTTCTGATATTAAGTCATATATCGAGCCATTCGGTGGTGGAGGCTGGGTTTTATTTTACAAAGACAAATGGGCTGATGTTGAAGTATACAATGATTTAGATGATAGACTTGTTAATTTATTTAGAATAGTAAAACATCATCCTGATGAATTGATTAAAGAATTTAGATATCAATTGGCTAGTAGAAAGCTATTTCAAGAAGCCTTAGAATCCATTTGCTACACGGATATACAAAGAGCTTCAAAGTTTTTCTATTTGATAATGCGTTCTTTTGGATCTAAGGGAGAGACTTTTGGAGCTGTAAAAAAATCAGGTGGTGGAGCTACACCTAGTCAACAAAATATACTAGAAAGAATTAATATCATTCATAAAAGATTAGACAAAGTTTTAATTGAGAATCTCGACTTTGAAAAGCTTATTAATCAATATGACCACGAAAGAGCTTTTTTCTATTGCGATCCACCTTATACATCTGGAGAAGGCTATAAGACAACATCGACAAAAGCTTTTGAACACGAAAGATTAAGAGACTGCTTGAAGAATATTAAGGGTAGATTTTTATTATCTTATGATGATAGTCCTAAAGTAAGAGAGCTATACAAAGACTTTGAGATGATTGAAGCCCAAAGGCAGAATGGCATTAACGGAAAGAATCCGAAAAACAAAGTTTATAAAGAGCTATTGATAGGTAACTATGATATTAAGTAAAGGCGCACAATGGCAGTAAGACCAAGTAAAAAATACAGAGAAATAATGACAAAGGTACAAAATGGAAAAGCATTAGGCGCAGAAGATAAAGCAGTACTGGAATATTTAAGAAAAAACCCCATATTAAAGAAGGAAGGAGGATGTTAAAACAATGGAAATTAAAACATTAGAAGACGAAGGTAATTTTCTAAAGGGAAAAATAAAAGCCAGTGTACAGCTTGGCAACTACAATGATATAGACTTAAGCAGTACTGATTACACTGATGATCAGGGCTTTTGTATATGGGTAACCTCGGCACAAGAAGGCAATGATATCAAGGTAACTACAATAAATGATACAGATCTGACCATAACAGTATCAACTAACGACATACCCTGGCTGCGTGGGGCGTGTAGATTCAAGAAGGTGCACAAGACAGGCACAACTAGCGACGCAGGCTTAGAGGCTTGGAGCTAAAATATAAGTATGGGCAAAAGGCTTGGGTGCAATCCTTCTAAGGCTTTCATCCCTGGAAATACAGATATAGGCTTAAAGCTGCTCATAGTAAGAAAAAGGTACTTTCAAGCTATTAGCCGCGATGCGGGTGAGGAAACGCCCGAATACTTCCCACCTGCAATTTTAAAATTTCACTTGAGTTTTAGTTAGGGCATTCAAGAATAGTCATATCCTTAATTTTCAAGATTTTAAGTTTTAAAATATCACTTTAGTTGGGGTATTAATGCATTGATTTTATTATAAAAGGGTACTTTAGTGGAAAGCAACACTCAATTACTACAAAGAATATTAGGATTGACTCTTCAAAGAATATGTCAGCTAGCTGATGAAGGGATTATTCCAAAGCCCCAAAAAAAGGGTGAGTATGATTTACCTGTATGTGTAAGGCAATATTATGAGTACATACACGAAATTAATAAATCAGGTGATATTGATGGAGTCCACGAAAAAGCAAGAAAGATGAGGGCAGAAGCAGACAGAATAGAATTAGAGCTGGCTATTAAAAAAGGCAAAGTCCACAGCTCAGAAGATGTGGAAGCTGTCCTTAATGATATGATAAGCTTTTTTAGATCAAAAATGCTCGCTCTGCCAACAAAGCTTGCCAAGACACTAGCAGAAGAGGGTAATCCCAGAAAAATAAAGAAAACGCTTGATGATGAAGTTTGCGAAGCTCTTAATGAACTGTCTGAATATGATCCTGAATATTTTTACTCTCAAAACTCAGAATATTATGATATGGCGGATATAGATAACGAAAATGGAGAAGAAGGAACTAATACAAAGTAATACCCCTGCCAAAACCGTTAATTTATTCAGAAAATCTATTAAAAGGCTTGCGCCTCCTCCTGAATTAACAGTAAGTGAATGGGCTGATAAGTATAGAGTTCTTTCAAAAGAAGCATCCGCAGAACCGGGAAAGTGGAAGACATCAAGAGTTGAATATATGAGAGTGCCTATGGATGCTATTTCAGACCCTGAAATTGTTCAGATTACTTTAATGTGTTCGGCTCAGGTTAGCAAAACTGAGTTCTTGCTTAATATGCTTGGCAAATATATACATCATGAACCCTCACCAATAATGTATCTAATGCCTCAGTTGGACTTGGCAGAAAGATTTTCTAAGACCAGATTTGCAATGATGGTCAGAGACACCCCTGTTTTAAGCAGGATTGTTAAAGAAGCAAAAAGTGAAAATTCTGGAAATACAATTTTACATAAAAGTTTTCCAGGAGGAACTCTGGTAATTGCCGGCTCTAATTCACCAGCCTCTCTATGTAGCTCTTCTATGAAGGTTTTACTAGCTGATGAGGTGGATAGGTTCGCAGAGTCTGCAGGAAATGAAGGTGATCCGCTTTCACTTGTAGAAAAAAGGCAAACAACATTTTGGGATGCAAAAAGAGTGTATGTAAGTACTCCAACAAATAAAGGTGAGTCCAGAATCGAATTGGCCTTTAACGAGGGAACTCAAGAGTCCTGGAATTTACCTTGCCCACAGTGTGGGATGTATCAGCCACTAGTTTGGGCGCAAATAAAATTTATTGATGAAGAATGTGATAAGGTTACCCACGAATGCTATTCTTGCAAAGCAAGATCAAATGAATCAAAGTGGAAAAGTGGCAAAGGGAAATGGGTAGCAAAAAATAAAAATGAAAGTCATAGAAGTTTCCACTTAAACGAACTTGTTTCACCCTGGAAAAGCTGGGACTCCATAGTTGAGGATTTTAAAAAAGCTAAAAAGAATGGTAAAGAGATGCTCAAAGTTTGGGTTAATACCTCATTAGGTGAAACCTGGGCTGAAAAAGGAGAAAGCGCGAGCGATGAAGCTCTTTTTCAACGAAGAGAATTATATAACTGTGAAGTGCCTGATGGCGTCTTAGTTCTTACCGCAGCTGTTGATGTGCAAGTTGATAGGCTTGAGGTTGAAGTATTAGGTTGGGGAGTAGGGAAAGAAAGCTGGGGTATAGAGTACAAGGTCATACAAGGAAACCCCAGACAAAAAGCTGTTTGGGACCAACTTGATGATTACCTGAAAAAAACTTGGCAATACGCAAGTGGCGAGCAAATAAGCATATCTTGTACCTGTGTTGATAGTGGATATTGCGCAGATGAAGTTTATAGCTTTTGTTTTGGCAAAGAACATAGGCGAATATTTGCAATCAAAGGGGCTAATACTTACGGTGCACCTCTTATTGGCAAGCCAACAAGAGGGAATAGAAGAAAGGTTGCAATGTTTCCAATTGGAGTTAGTGCAGGAAAAGACATTATTATGTCTAGGTTGAAGATTGAAAGTCCTGAACCGGGTTATTGCCATTTCCCACTTGAGGATAGAGGTTATGATAAAACATACTTCAAAGAATTGACCTCTGAAGAAAGAATAATGAGTTATGAAAAAGGTAACACTGTTTACAGGTGGCAGAAAAAGCCAGGGCATCAACGAAATGAAGCTTTGGATATAAGAAATTATAATATAGCAGCTTTTGAAATATTTAATCCGAACTTAGAGCTTTTGGCACAAAGGCCAAGGGGTGAGCTGTATAAACAAGCCGCTCCAAATAGGAATGTTCAGGCTCAAAGACGCAGAAGAATGATAAACAAAGGGATAAGCTAGTGACAATAACTATAGAAATTGCAGAAAATCATTATAATGCTTGGCTTGCCGCAGATTTAGCTGTTTCAACAGGTCAAAGCTATCAAATAGGCTCAAGAAAGTTACAACGAGCTGACTTAAGCGAGATTAGAAAACAGATCAAATATTGGGGGAATCAAGTTGTAAAACTTAAAAGCGGCAGATCTGGCATGCGTCTAATGAGAGCAGTACCAAGGGATTTATAATGAATATTTTTGACAAAATTATTGCATCAGTTGATCCAGAAAAAGCCCTTAAACGACAAAAAGCAAGAATAGAGCTTAATTTTATTAAAAATTCTGGCTATTCGCATCACGGTGCAAGTAAAACAAAAAAAGCACTAAAGGGTTGGATGTTTAAAGGCGGCTCACCTGATGATGATATTACAGATAATCTTGAAGTCTTAAGGCAAAGATCACGAGATCTTTACATGGGAGGTGCACCACTTGCAACAGGAGCGCTTAAAACAGCAAGAACTAACATTGTAGGCGTAGGACTCAAGCTAAAACCACAAGTTGATGCTGAATATCTTGGCCTATCTGACGATGAAGCCAGTGAGATTGAAAGAAGCATTGAAAGAGAATTTGCTTTATGGGCTGATTCAATTGACTGTGACGCAGAAAGAAAAAGTAATTTTTATGAGCTTCAGCAGCTAGCTTTGTTATCTTGCCTTGTGTCTGGTGATTGCTTTGCTCTTTTACCTGAAATATCAAGAAAAAATTCTGAATATGATATGAGAATCAGGCTTATTGAAGCTGATAGAGTTTGCAACCCAAAGCAAAAACCAAAAGATAAAAATATTTCAGGCGGAATAGAGATTAATAACAATGGTGAAGTTGTTGCTTTTCATATAGCACAATGGCATCCACTATCCCAACAAATGAAAAATAAAAACAAAGATAAGTGGGTTAGAATTCCTCTTTTTGGCAAAAAATCAAACAAAAGAAATGTTATCCATCTTATGGAATCTGAAAGGCCAGAGCAACGAAGAGGTGTCCCCCTTGTTGCCCCAGTTATTGAAGCCCTAAAGCAATTAGGGCGATATACTGAGGCCGAACTTATGGCTGCTGTAATATCAGGCATGTTCACTGTATTTATCAAGTCCGAAAGCCCTAATTCAGATTCACTTTTAGGGGAAGGTGTTGACCTCAGTCAACAGGTTGATGCAGCGGATGAGGTTAGTTATGAGCTTGGCAATGGTGCAATTGTCGGACTTGGAGAAAATGAAAGCGTAGATGTTGCCAACCCTGGAAGACCTAATACAGCATTTGACGGTTTTGTAATAGCTATACTAAGACAAATAGGTTCTGCTCTTGAAATCCCTTATGAACTTTTAGTTAAGCATTTTACGGCTAGCTATTCGGCAAGCAGAGCAGCATTGTTAGAAGCCTGGAAAATGTTTAGAATGAGACGCGTTTGGCTTGCTAATGATTTTTGCCAACCAATTTATCAAGAATTCCTTGCTGAGGCTATAGCAAAAGGTAGAATTACCGCACCTGGATTTTTTGATGATCCTCTTATTAGGAAAGCTTATTGCGGCGCAGAATGGCATGGGCCATCTCAAGGGCAAATAGATCCATTGAAAGAAGTTAAAGCTGCTGAATTAAGAGTAGAAGGCGGATATTCCACAAGAGAAAAAGAAACAGCAGAATTAACCGGCGGTGATTGGCATAGAAATCACAGGCAACGAGTAAAAGAAGAAAATTTAAGACGTGAAGATAATTTAATACAGGAGAAAAATAATGAACAAGTTCTGGAGCTTCAACCAGCCGAAGAATAAAGATTCTAAAGAAGCTGATCTTCTTTTGTATGGAGATATAAGCAGTAGCTCTTGGTGGGGTGATGAAGTTACACCTAAGCAATTTGCCGATGATCTTGCTGCTTTAGGTGATATAGAAAAAATTAATGTAAGAATTAACAGTGGTGGTGGTGATGTGTTTGCTGGGCAAGCAATACATTCAACACTTAAAAGGCATAAAGCCGAAAAAGTTGTATATATTGATGGCCTTGCTGCTAGCATTGCCTCTGTAATTGCAATGGCAGGTGACAAAGTCGTTATACCAAAAAATGCAATGATAATGGTACACAATCCTTGGACTAGGACAGCCGGTAATAGCGATGATATGAGAGAGGTTGCTGATTTACTTGATAAGATAAGAGAGCCAATTATCTTTGCTTATGAGCAAAAAACAGGTAAAACTAGAGATGAACTTATAGAACTAATGAATGTTGAGACGTGGATGACCGCCGATGAAGCAGTAAAGTTAGGTTTTGCTGATGAAGTCGAGTCAAAAAGTATTGCAGCCTCAGCAAATGAAAACTTCTTAACATTTAACGGCATTAATTTTGACACATCCAAGTATAACAGGCCTCCGAATGCTAAAAGTAATAATACAAAACCTCCACAACATAAGGAAAATATTGAAATGAACGAAGAAATACTAGCTAAACAACATCCTGATCTACTCAACTCAATTAAAAATTCTGCAAAAAATGAAGGCATAAAAGAAGAAAGAGCTAGAATTAAGGATATTGAGGACTTAGGGATAATCGGACAAAATGAAGTCCTACAAAAAGCAAAATTTGAAGATCCTATAAGTGCAGAGCAAACAGCATATCAGGTTTTATTAGCTGATAAAAAATTTAAAAAAAATTATTTAAATAACAGACAAGAAGATTCGGCTATGCTGAATGACGTTGATTCTGCTGATGAGCTTAATAATAACAAAGCACAAGCAAAAGAAACTTTTATAAATGCATTTTCAAAAGGATTTAACAGAGAATAAAGGAGATAAAAAGTGAGTTTAATTACAACTTCAAGCTATGAGCCAAGAAATTTATTTGCAGGCTCTGAAATGCCTAAAGTTACTGAAGGAATAACCCTTGAGGGGCAAGGTTCTGATGTTGCACTTGCTGCCGGAACTGTACTGGCCAAAAAATCTAATGACAAATGTGTAGTTGTTGATACTGCCGTAACAGGCGCAGAAGTCCCTTATGCTGTATTAGCAGAAGATATTGTGGTATTAGCAAGCACTGACATAAAAGCACCCATTTATTCCACAGGCGAGTTTAATGAGAATAAGCTTGTTTTTGGTGGCTCTGACACTATAGATACCCATAGAGTCAAGCTTAGAGAACTTGGCATATATGCAAAGAAACTGGCTTAAACATAAGTATTATTTGATTTTAGGAGAATACAAATGGCTATAACACCATACGATACAAAGACAATGCTTCCTGTTATTAACGAACAAAAACGTCCAAAGAGCTTTTTAAAAGATACATTCTTTAAAAGCAGGGAAACCTTTATGACTTCAGTTCTTGAAGTTGACATTGTAAAAGATAGAAGAAAAAAAGCTCCTTTCTGCTCTCCCGTCAAAAACGGAGTTGTCATGAAAAAAGAAGGCTTTAGCACCACACAGTTTGAAGCACCAGAAATTTTCCCTAAATTTGCTATAACTGCCGAGGATTTATTAAAAAGGATGCCCGGCGAGAACTGCTATTCATCTAAAGACCCCGAAGAAAGAGCGGCAGAGCAACAAGGAAAAGATTTCAAAAAATTGGATGAAATGATTGCACGCTCTGAAGAAATTATGTGCAGAGATGCGCTTATAAATGGAAAAATTGTAATAAGTGGAGATGATGTACAAAAAGAACTTGATTTTGGCGGTGTTGCAACAAAAGTTCTATCTGGTACTGACCTCTGGAGCGATACAGCTAATTCTAATCCTTTAGAAGATCTGGAGAACTGGAAAATTGAACGCCAACAATTGTCGGGGATAAATCCAAATATTGTAATAATGGACCCCGATGCAGCTATGGCTTTTAAATATCACCCTAAAATCCTTAGTCTGCTTGATATTAAAAAAGCTGAATTTGGTGCTATCAACCCAAGGGAACTTCCAAACGGAGCAACATATATCGGTTCTATCACTTCATTAGGCTTAGACATCTATTCTTATGCAGAATGGTATGAAAATGATCAAGAAACAGAAGTGCCTATGTTGCCATCAGGTACTGTCTTAATGGGCAGTGAAAATGCGGACTTTGAAATTAGATATGCTGCTGTTGTACGTCTTGAAAATAATGTTGCAATAACTTATGAGGGCGAAAGAGTTCCCATTACTGAAACAAAAGATAATGTTATGTATAACGGCTTAGTTAGCAGACCTGTTCCAATCCCAAGGCATATAGATAGTCTTGTTGTAGCAACCGTTTTATAAGCAGATAAAGGAAATAGCGAATGAATATAATGGTTTTAAAGCAAATTAGGCACAATGGTATAGATTATAGGCCGGGTGAAATGATTAATAAAATCACAGATAAACAGGCAGAACGACTTGTAGGTCTTAAAGCTGCTGAATATGTATCTACTGTTCCCATTGCTGACATACCAGAAGAACACCTGGATTATAACAAAATGCCCTATGACGAGCTAAAGCAGCTAGTAAATGATTCTGGTTTGACTCCTGAATCTGGCAAAAAAGAACATCTTATAGCAGCTTTAGAGGCTGATGATAGAGAAATTCAAAAACTAATTGATCAATTAAAAGCTAAAAATATAACTATTCCTGAAGAGTATACAAAAGAAGACTTAGAAAAACTTTTAGCTGAGTAGCATTATGAATTTTAAAAATCAAATATTAAATGATATTAGTGGGGTGTTTCTGAACATTGAAGAGTTCGGAGACACCCATAATATTGATGGTGAGGATGTTACTGTCATCGTTGACGATGATTTGCTGGAGCAAAAAAAGCTTAGAAGGCAAGATGTCTACGAAGAAACTTATTGCGAAGAACTCTTGTTTCATGTTGCAGCTTCAGACTTACCGAAGAAGCCTATAATTGATGAGCATATGGAATTTGATGGTGAAAGCTATAGAGTGCAAGAAGTTACTGAAGAAAGTGGTATGTACACAGTTACACTTGGAGCAAATAGAGAATGATTAAGATTGATGTCCCTGAGCTTGAAGAAATAGAGCAAAGGCTTGGAGAATTCAAGAAAAAAGCTCCGGTAGTCCTATCAAGATCAATGAACGAATCATTTAGAAATGTAAGAAAAAATATATCCATAGAGTCAAGAAAACGCTATGCGGTAAAGGCTGGCGATCTCAAAAACTCAATAAAATACCATTATAAAAAGGCAAGTAAGAATAATTTAGACTCATCAGCAACTATAACAGGCAAAAGACTTGCTCTTTCAAAATTTAAGGTGGTTTCTAGGCCGACAGCAAAAGGAAAGAAATCACCAACAATCAATAGAGCTAAAGTCCTAAAAAGTAACAGCCCTAAAGTTATTCTTAATACTATTGCAGCAAGTGTAAGAGCAAAAAATGGCAAAGAACATACAGGACTATTTGTAAGAGGTGGCAAGTTTAACCGCCCCAAAAAAGGTCGTTATAAAGATAGTAAAGCCAGGCGAGAAAATCTTAAGCAGCTAGTCGGCCCTGCAGTTCCACAGATGTTAAGAAACAAAAAAGTAATCGAAGCCATTCAAGGTGAAGGAAATCAAAAGCTGCAAGAACGTTTAAATCACTACATTAAAAGAGCACTGGAGGGAAGATGACACCAAATTTACTACAAGATATCTTAATAAAAGAGTTAGACGCTCTTTTTGCAGGGTATAAACTAAAAGATAAAGATGATAACTTAGTACCAATTAATATATACCCTCAATCATTACCAGCAAAAGGAATATCTCAACAGATTCCTTTTATTGTTGTTAAGCTTCAAGGAGGCGAAGATTCAAGTGTTGAGTCTCCTAATACTTGTAAAATTTTATTTATGATTGCAGTTCACGATAAAGAAGACTCCTATCAAGGTCACAAGGATGTTCTAAGCATAATAGACAAAATTTATCATCATTTTTTTACAAAGGTCATTTTTGACGACAAGTATCAAATTGTAAGACCTTTTGAATGGGATATACCAGATGAAGATACTTATCCTTACTACTACGGAAGCATAGAAAGCAACTGGGAATACCCAAAAGTAACCCCAATACCAGAAAATTTTTTGTAAATTCATATATAAAAAGAATGAAAGGATTGTAAACTATGGTTTACCAACACGGTGTGTACGTTTATGAGAATCCTACATCTGTAACCGCGCCTGTTTTTGTAGATAGTGCAGTGCAGGTTGTAGTGGGAACAGCACCAGTTAATCTACTAGCTGATCCAGCAGCAGCGGTCAATAAGCCTATTTTAGTTAATAGTTTTGCCGAAGCTGTTAGTAAGATGGGCTACTCTAATACATTTGAGGACTTTACTTTATGTCAGACTGTAGATGCGAGTTTTAGAGTTTTTAATGTTTCACCGCTAGTATTAATTAATGTACTTGACCCGGCGGTGCATTATGCAGATGTAGCAGCTGCATTGCATAATATTGTATCATCAAAGGTAACAATACCCGTTGAGGGTATACTTGATGATGCTAATCTCGTCGTTAAGGATGATACAGGTACAACAACATATGTAAAAGACACTGATTATAGTATATCCTTTGATGATGACGGCTACCTGGTTGTATCTGTTATTTCTACTGGCTCAATTGGTGCAGCAACTCAATTGCAAATTGCTTACAGAAAATTAGATCCGTCAGCTATTGATGCAAATGACATTATAGGCAGTTATGCCGCAGGTGTTCATAAAGGCCTTGAAAATATCGAACAAGTCTATCCGCGATTTG
This sequence comes from Candidatus Gastranaerophilales bacterium, assembly GCA_028277625.1. Lineage (GTDB taxonomy): Bacteria > Cyanobacteriota > Vampirovibrionia > Gastranaerophilales > JANQFW01 > JANQFW01. Next base: position 20,584 of record JANQFW010000123.1, read on the forward strand.
GAAAAGTTCCGGGCTTATTAATTGCTCCGGGCTGGAGTCATGATGTTAATGTCGGCGTTGCAATGATGGCAAAAAGCACTAATATTAATGGCGTGTTTGAGTGTATGCCTATACTGGATATTCCGACGGATGCAGTTACAACTTATGATGCCGTGAAAACCTGGAAAGATAATAACAATTATATCGATAGAAACGCAATTGCCTGCTGGCCAATGTGTAAAATCGGCACTAAAAAATACTATATGAGTACATTAATAGCAGTCCTAACAGCCTATACCGATGCACTGAACGAAGGCGTACCTTATGTATCACCATCTAATAAAAGTTTAAAAATATCCGGTGCAATATTAGCAGACGACACTGAGGTTTACTTAGATCAATCACAGGCAAATGTTTTAAATGCAGCGGGTGTTGTTAGCTCTATTAATCATAACGGCTGGAAATGCTGGGGTAATAATACTTCGATATATCCAGGCTCAAGCGATGTAAAAGATAGATATATACCTGTTCGCAGGATGTTTATCTGGTGGAAAAATACTTTTATTTTGACCTATTTTCAAAAGGTCGATGATCCTGCAAATTACAGATTAATAGAAACGATTGTCGACTCTGAAAATATTAGAGCAAATGGATTCAAAGGACGTGGCCAAATAGCGGATGCCCGAATCGAATTTAATATTGATGAAAATTTAGACCTTACAAATGGCATTATTAGATTTAGGCAGTATTTAACACCGTTTACACCGGCTGAAACTATTATAAATACTCTTGAATTTGATCCGAACGCTCTAACAGAAGCATTAGCAGGAGGTGAATAATTATGACTAATTCAATACCGGAAAAAATAACCAATTTTAATGTATACAATGATGCCGAAAAGCTACTGGGTGTATCTGGAGAAGTAACATTACCCAGTCTTGAGGCAATGACCTCAACCGTATCTGGTGCGGGAATAGCCGGCGAGTATGAAAGTCCTACCCCCGGACACTTTGGAAGTATGGAGACAGAAATTCCATACAGAATTATTAATGAGCAAATTTTTAGATTTTATACTAACCCCGGATTAGTTACACTTAGAGGCTCTCAGCAATTTCAAAATACAACAACCGGAAAAATTGAGCATAGGCCTCTCAAAATAACTATGAAGGTTGCACCAAAGAGCACTGACCTTGGTAAACTTGTGGTGGGTGATGCTGGCGAAGGCTCTAACACCCTTGAAGTTACTTACATCAAAATCGATGAAAACGACAAAAATATACTTGAATATGACAAACTTAACTTTATTTATGTTGTTAATGGCGTAGATAAGTTTGCAGAAATAAGAAGCCATATTTAATTTTATTTGCTTTAGCAGTGAGGGCTTTTGCCCTCTATTTACTTTAATTTAGGAGAAAAACACAATGGAATATATTATAAAATTCAATAAGCCATATAACTTTGAAGGCAAAGAATATACAGAAATAGATATGTCAGACATTGAAAGTTTGACCACTCAAGACCTTGCAAGTATTGATAAAAAATACGCGTCAAGTGGTCAGGTAGACGCACTGAAAGAAATGACCGTTTCTTATGCTTGTATCTTAGCGGCTCAAGCAACATCTAAGCCAATAGAATTCTTTAATTATCTTCCAGCTAAGGAAGGTGTTAAGTTAAAAACAATGGTGACGGCTTTTTTGTACGTTTAGGGATAAGTCTAGACTATAGTAAAGAATTGAGAGAAATAATCATCATTACTGCCCTTAATTCTTTTACTTCCATAGAATTTTTTTACAAATTACCTATTTCTGAATTGTTTGAAATATTAGAATTAATGGAGAAAGCAAATAAAAATGGCAAATAGAAAAGTATATGACATTGCGCTGCAAATTGGCGGCAAAGTAAATGCGAGCCTAGGACAGGCATTTAATAACGCTAACAATCAACTGTCTCAAATGCAGAAAAACGCAAATCGTGCCAATAAGTCATTTAATGCTATGAAAACAGCTGTAGCTGGCGCAGGCGCATTTTTTGCCATTGATTCCTTCAAAAAGCTGACTGGCGCAATGATCGAAAATGGTTCATCATTAGAGCAATACCGAAATACTCTTAATATCGTAATGAAAGACCAGGTAAAAGCTGCAAAAACTATGGAGTGGGCTGTAGATTTTGCAAATAAAACCCCATTTGAAACAAACAGCGTTATTGAGGCAACTGCAAAGCTAGAAAGCTATGGCCTTAAGGCTCAAAAAATACTACCTTTAACAGGTGATATGGCTGGAGTAATGAACAAGGGTATAATTCAGGCAGTAGAAGCCATAGCCGATGCGCAAACTGGGGAGCTGGAAAGACTAAAAGAGTTCGGCATAACTAAAGTGATGATTGAAAAAAAAGCAGCTGCAATGTATCGCAATACCGTAGTTGTAAATAAAAAGGGCCAAATCAAAGATCAAAAAAAATTCAATAATGCACTAATGGCAATAATGCAAGAAAAGTTTTCTGGGGGCATGGAAAAACAGTCTAAAACCTTTAAGGGGACTATGTCAACAATAGCAGGAGTGTGGAGTTCTGCACTTGCACAGATGGCAGGCGTTACAAAGACTGGAGAAATACTACAAGGAGGATTATTTGAAACAGTAGCAAAGCAGGCTCAAAAGGCATCTAAGATATTGCAACATCTCTCTGAAAGTGGTGCTTTTCAAAAAATATCAGAACATATTGGAAATATCTTGGCCGGTGCTGGAAAAGTCTCAAGTTTCATTGTCAACAACTGGTCAACGATTGAACCAATTGTTTTTGCAATAAGCTCTGCGTTATTAGGATATAAGCTTGCATTAATAGCTGTTATAGCACAACAAAAAGCCGCTATGGTAGTTAGCACATTAGCCAGAGCATATGCATTTGCCACTACCGTTATATCAATGATGACTGGAGGCTATGGAGTTTTAGCTACTGCACAAATGGTACTCAATGCTGCAATGCTTGCTAATCCTATATTTTTTATAGCTGCGGGATTTGCGGTTGCAGTTGCCGCAGGAATTATTTTATGGAAAAATTGGGATTTCTTAAAAACAAAAGCCTTTGAATTGTGGGAAGCACTTCAAAATACAATAGGAAATATTGGCACTTTTGTTACTAATATCATGAAGCAAGCATGGGAGGGCTATAAGTCTTACTTGAACTTTATTTTAGGTGGATTAAATAAAATAATAGGAGTTGCAAATACAGCAGGTAAAGCTGCAGGAATTAATATCCCCCAAATACCAATGCTTGCAAAAGGTACAAATAATTTTCAGGGTGGGCCTGCCATAGTTGGAGAAAAAGAAGCTGAAGTCGTAGAATTGCCTAGAGGGGCTAGGGTAGCACCTGCAAGCCGTTTGAAGCAATTAAAAAATGCGCTTCCTAGTGGAAATTCAGGAGGCGTTACAATAAATACATCAATAACAATTAACGGCAATGCGGATTCTAGTGATATCCACAATGCCGTTAATGAGTCTTTTAAAGAGTTTGAAAGAAAACTTGATGCCGCTTTAAGCAAAAAAAGAAGGCTAGGTTATGCTTAATTTTGTAGCATAGCCTTTAAATTATTTTCAAAACCTTGCAAAACAAGTCCTTGCCCTTTTTCATCTAAAGTCTTAAATACTATATCCTCATCATTTTTGTCTTTTATAATGAAATATAATTCTTTTTCTTCCTTAAGTGTTTTTTGTAGACCTGATATGCCACCAACTACAGCCCCAATAGGTCCTAAAATCAAACCACCAACAACTGCCCTGCCTACTACAGATTTATTTTCCTCAGTTTGTTTTATTTCCATATGAATATCAGTTGATTTTATATTTTTTATAGCAATTTTAGGAAAGCCAACATCCTTATTAAAGCCTTCAGTAAAGGATACGAAGTTTATATTACCTTTATTTATCATTAAACTATACTTTTCATTCTCTTTTAACTCATTATAACCTTGTATATACTGTAGCCTAACACCATTCTTACCTTTAAAAGTTTTAATACCGATGCTAAAGCATACAACTGCAATAACAATTAGAGCCAAAAAAAGCAATACTTCCATTCTCAAACCTCCAAATTTTAACTAATTGATAAAACGATTTTACAATAAAAATTCTGTCAGTAAATAAGGAATCTCATAATGTACAAAACAATACAAGGTGATACCTGGGATATTATCTCAAAAAAATATTATAGCTCTGAAAATCACATTGACATACTAATGCAGGCTAATTCTAAGCACATAGACACTGTTATCTTCTCGGCAGGGATTGAATTAACAATCCCTGATTTGCCAGAGGAAACAAAAAAAGCCGATAACTTGCCTAGTTGGAGGGATTAAGCTACATCGTCAATAAGATCTTCAACAGCTCTATCTAGCAGCTTGTTGATGCTGACATTTTCTCTTTTTGCCTTTTTAGCTAGCCTGTAATGACGTTCTGGCGTGGTTCTATATGAGATATTGCCTTTATAATCTTCTGGCGCAACTGGCTCAGGAATATCCATTCCTTCATTTATCATTACTTGCACATGATCTTTAAAGATTGTTTCAAATAAAGCCATAGCCTCTGAAGGAGTGTCACCATGCGCAGTACAGAACCTTATTTCTGTTACTTGCACAAAATAAGCTTTATCTCCTGGTTCATACCATACTTGATATGTCCAAGGTAAATTCATATAGTAATTAATATCTTTTAACATGATTATATCCTTTCTTAATCTATAAAAATTAGGGAGGAGAAGGGCTTAGTAGCCCTCTTCCCTTAGAATAATTTGTAATTGTCGGATGTAAACTTTCTTTAACTCTTTACCAGATTGAACGATTGTTATTAAGTTTTTGCCGTTGCTGTAATTTTTATGGCTTCCAGCTTGACTTTTTGCCGTGTATCCTATGTGAGTCAAAAGTGTGTCGGCTTCGTCGGGTGATATCATTCTTCCTCTTAGTACATCCTTAATCAGCTTTTCTTTTTTACTCATTTGTTTAAACTTTCCTTAACTGATTACAATATTATGATAGCAAAAATGCTAGTATTTGTCAATAGCATTTTTGCTATCATAATATATTTTTTTGGAGGTAAATTTAAAATGCTAGCAAGACGCGCATCAATACAACTAATATATGCAGGCAAAGACATAACAAAAGATATATCAAAGGATTTAGAGAGCTTTTCATTTACTGATAACATCTCTGGAGTGGCTGATGATGTATCTATAACTCTTGATGACAGAGAAAAGAAATACATCAAAGATGAAACACAGCTAGGCGACAAGATACAAGCTAAAATAAAAACTACTAACTGGCGTGGTGATGGTGATAGTCAAAGTCTTAATTGTGGCTCTTTTGTGATAGATGCGCCCAATAGCTCTGGCAACCCCCGAAGATTTAGCTTAAACGGTGTATCAATCCCATCAGATACCAATTTCAAAGATACGCCAAAAGATCGCATCTGGAAAGAAGCCAGTATAAAAAAAATAGCCCAGACCATTGCAGATAACAGTAATGTATCGCTAGTTTTTGAGTCAAAGCATAACCCAGTAATACAGACAGTTGAGCAATCAAAACAGTCTGATATGGAATTTATCCAAGAAATTTGCAAGAAAAATGGATTAATGCTGAAAATTTATAATCATAAATTAATCATTTTTTCTGAAAAAGAATATGAGTCTAAAAATTCAATAATAACAATAACAGAAGAGATGTTAACAGGCTGGAGTTTAGATACAAAACTATCTAACAGTGGTTATGACGGATGTAAAATAAAATACTCAAAAATTACTGGTGAATTAATTGCTTATGAA